>JBBQGZ010000071.1:0-12179 GCA_038323535.1 Caulobacterales bacterium | reverse complement strand
GATGCTGGACTCGATGACGACGAGCCCCGCGCCGACCCGCGCCGAGGCCTCGGATGTCGCCAACGGGGTCTATGAGGGGGCCGACGCCCTGATGCTCTCGGCCGAATCCGCCGTCGGGGCCTTCCCGCGCGAGGCGGTGGCGATGATGGACGCCATCATCCGCAAGGTCGAGGCCGACCCGATGTGGCCCAGCCTCATGCGGGCCGAACACGGGGCCGACGCCGACGAGGACGTCGACGCCCTGATCGCCGCCGCCACCCGCGCGGCCGAGGCGCGCTCCACCGCCTGCCTGGTGGCCTACACCACCACCGGCGCCACCGCCCGGCGCCTGGCCCGCGAGCGGCCGGCTCATCCGATCCTGGCCATCGCCCCCGAAGAAGCCGTCGCCCGCCGCCTGGGCCTGGTCTGGGGGGTCGAACCCCGCGTCGCCTCCCAGCCCCGCGGCATCGCGGCCATGACCGACGAAGCGGCCCATCTCGCCGCCGACCTCGGCCTCGCCGCCCCCGGCGCCCGGGTGCTGATCATCGCCGGCCCGCCCCTGGGGGCACCCGGCGCCGCCCACCTGCTGCGCATCACCCACGCGCCCCGGGGGCGGGGGGGATAGGACGGCGAGCCGCGCCACAACCCGCTAGCCGTTTCGCGATCCTCTGCTAGGGTCGCGCCCCAACCCGCCCGCGCCGAGACCCTTGCCCACGCATGGACCAGCCCGCCGACTTCAAGCTCGAGGAGACCGACAAGGGCAAGACGGCGGTGCTCACCGGCGACTGGACCGCCGTCGACATGGGCTGGGCCAACGAGCGGCTGGGTGAGGCCCTCAAGGCCGAAAAGAGCGTCACCCTCGATCTTTCCGGCATCGGCCGGTTCGACACCTCCGGCGCCTACGGCGTCCTGCGCGCCTGCGAGCAGGGGGGCGAGGCGGGGCGGATCGTCGGCACGCCGGCCACCGACCAGCTTCTGGATCTGGTCCGCCAGGCGATCAAGGCCGAGCCCACCCCCATCGTCCGCAAGCGCTCCTTCTTCGACCTCTTCGACCGGATCGGGCGGGGGGTGGTGGACCTGGGGCTCACCGCCGTCGACACCATGGTCTTCAACGGCCATCTGCTCATCGCCGTGGCGCGGGCCATCGCCAACCCCCGCCGCATCCGCTGGGCGTCGATCTTCTCCCTGGCCGAGCGGGCGGGACTCGACGCCATTCCGATCGTCGCGGTCACCACCTTCTTCATCGGCGCCGTGGTCGGCCTCCTGGGCGCCAATCTCCTCAGCAAATTCGGGGCCCAGGTGTTCGCCGTCGAGCTGATCGGGGTGTCGGTGCTGCGGGAGTTCAACATCCTGATCACCGCGCTCTTGCTGGCCGGCCGCTCGGCGTCCTCCTTCGCCGCCGAGATCGGGGCGATGAAGATGAACCAGGAGATCGACGCCATGCGGGTGCTGGGGGTGGATCCCTTCGACGCCCTGGTCTTCCCCCGGTTCATGGCCCTGCTGCTGACCATTCCGCTGCTCACCTTCGTCGCCACCCTGGCGGGGCTGGCGGGGGGCCTCACCGTCTCGTGGGCGGCGCTCGGCATCGGGCCGACGGTGTTTTTCCAGCGGTTGCTGGACAACGTGGGCGAGACCGCCTTCTGGATCGGCATGTCCAAGTCGCCGGTGATGGCGGTGGTGATCGCCGGCATCGGCTGCCGCCAGGGCCTCGAGGTCGGCGGCGACGTGGAATCGCTGGGGCGCCGGGTGACGGCCGCCGTCGTCCACGCCATCTTCGCCGCCATCCTGATCGACGCGGTCTTCGCCCTGATCTACATGAAGCTCGGCCTATGAGCGACGAAGCGGCGGGCGACACGCTGGACATGGAGGCGCCGCCGATCGAGGTGCGCGGCCTCACCTCCCGCTTCGGGGCCAATGTCATCCATGAGGATCTGAACCTGACCATCCCGCGCGGCGAGGTGGTCGGGGTGGTCGGCGGTTCGGGGTCCGGAAAGTCGGTGTTGCTCAACACCATCATCGGCCTGCGCGAGCCCCAGGCCGGCTCGGTGAGGATCTTCGGCCAGGACATCCGCTACGCCAAGCGCCGGCAGTGGACCGCCATCGAGCGACGCTGGGGGGTGCTCTTCCAGGCCGGCGCCCTGTGGTCGAACCTGACGGTCAAGGAGAACGTCGCCGCGCCGATGTTCGAGCACACCGATATGCAGAAGGGCGAGGTCGGCGAACTGGCGGATCTGAAGATCGCCCTGGCCGGCCTGCCCGCCGGCGCGGGGGCCTTGAAGCCGTCCGAACTCTCCGGAGGGATGATCAAGCGCGCGGGCCTGGCCAGGGCCCTGGCCCTCGACCCCGAACTATTGTTCCTGGACGAGCCGACCTCGGGGCTGGACCCGATCAGCGCCGCGGCCTTCGACACCCTGATCGGCGATCTTTCCGACAGCCTGAAGTTGACCGTCTTCATGATCACCCATGACCTGGACAGCCTCTACACCATCACCGATCAGGTAGCGGTGATCGCCGACAAGAAGATCGTCGCCATGGCCCCGGTGCGCGAACTCGAGCATTCCGATCAGCCCTGGATCAAGAGCTACTTCCAGGGCGCGCGGGGCCGCGCGGCCGCCGAGGTCGGGGACGACGCCAAACGGACGGGAGCTTAACTAAATGGAACGCAACGCCAACTACGCCCTGGTGGGGCTGGCCTCGGCGATCCTGTCCATCGGCCTGGTGGTGTTCGTCGTATGGCTGGCCGGATCGGGGCTCACCCATGCCTACGACCTCTACGACATCGTCTTCCAGGGCCCGGTGCGCGGCCTCTCGCAAGGCGCCGAGGTGCATTTCAACGGCATCAAGGTCGGCGATGTGAGCCGCATTTCGCTGGATACGCGCGATCCGCGCCTGGTCATCGTCCGCGCGAGGGTCACCTCCGACGTCCCCATCCGCAAGGATTCCTACGCCAGCCTGGAGCCCCAGGGCATCACCGGGGTCAACTATGTTCAGATCACCGCCGGCACCGCGACCTTGCCTCTGCTCAAGAGCACCGTTCCCAGCGGCGTCGTCCCCAAGATGAAGAGCAAGCGCGACGCGCTCTCCGATCTTCTGGCCGGCGGCGGTTTCATCATCCAGCGGACCGTGGAGGTCCTGGACCGGGTCAACCGCGTCTTCTCCGACGAGAACATCAAGACCCTGTCGGCCACCATGAGCGACATCCAGGCGACCACCGCCGAGCTTCGCGAGCGAAAGTCGATCATCGCCGACGCTCAGAAGACCCTGCAGAACGCCAGCCAGGCGGCGGCGCAGATCGGCGATCTGGCCAAGTCCAGCCGCAACCTCGTCGACGGCGACGGCAAGCGCACCATGGCCAGACTCGCCGACGCCGCCGGCGAGATGCAGGGCGCGGCCAAGGATCTGCGCGGCATCATGGCCGGGCTCCGGGGCCCGGCCACCGACTTCGCCACCAATGGCCTGCCCGAGCTGAGCGGCGCCATCAACAGCCTGCAGCGCTCCCTCGACCATCTCGATCAGGTCCTTGGCGAGGTGCAAGCCAATCCCCGCGGCCTGGTCGGGAAACCGCCGGCGAAACAAATCGAGTTGAAGCCATGACCGTCGTTCCCCCGCTCGCTCGAGGCCTCTTCGTCGCCCTCCTGGGGTTTGCGCTGGCCGGCTGCATTTCCCTGTTTCCCAAGGAGAAGCCCGCCCAGCTCTATCGCTTCGGGGTCTCCCGAGGGCCGATCACCGCGCCGGGGTCCCTGGATAAGGACCGGTTCGCGGTGCAGAGCGTGCCCACGAGCTTCGATCGCGCCGCCGCCGGCGACGCCATCCTCACCGTCACCGGCGACCAGGCGGCCTACATCAAGGGCGCGCGGTGGGTGACCTCGGCCACATCGATGTTCGACGCCGCCGTGGCCCATGCCTTCGACGCCGACAAGGGCCCGGCGAGACTGATCGCCCGGGGCGAGGCGGTCCGCCCCGACTATACGCTGAAGCTCGACGTGCGCGCCTTCGAGGCGCGCTATGATCGAGGCGCCGCGGCGGCGCCCACCGTCGTGGTGGAAGTCTACGTCGCCCTGAGCAAGGCCAGCGACCGCACCCTGGCCGGCGAGCGCATCTTCCAGGCCAAGGTCGACGCCGGCGAAAACACCACCGGGGGGATTACCGCGGCCTTCGACCAGGCGACCGCCAAGGCCCTGGGCGAACTGGTCGCCTGGGTCGACGGCAAGGGGGCGGGCTGAGCGGGGTTGGCGCGCCCTTCGCGGGCTACGACATGCACACAACTTCGTTCGGGCGCCGCTCTTCAACACCTCTCCCGGAGGGAGAGGGAGGGGCCCATGGCGCAGCCATGGGAGGGTGAGGGGTTACGCGGCCGGGGGATTTCACGCCATGTTTCAGCGTCTTGACGTGAGCTGGTGATTCAAGCGGATAGCGGGTAACCCCTCACCCTCCCACGCCCAAAGAGGGCGCGGGCCCCTCCCTCTCCCTTTGGGAGAGGTGTTCCGGGGCCGACCGTTCAAAGCGCGCGACACCGAATCTGAATAGTGTGCGTTCGAGGGGGCCACAAAGCGGCGGAGGGGGCGCACGGCCCCGATAACGGCGTTCGCGATTCAACCTCCGCCCTTTCCCTTCCCCCGCTCGCGGCCGCCCGCCTTGGCGAACTTGCGGATGATCCGCGCCAGGCTGCGCTCTTGCACCGCCGCCGCCGCCTGGGCCGCCGGGAACCAACACGCCATGCGCTGATGCTTCTCCGGCCAGTCCTCCCGCTGCTCCACGACCTCTAGGGCGAAGACCTTCACCTTGCACGCCATCCCCAGGCCCGACTTGAGGAATTTGACATAGGCGTAGGCGCCCAGGGCCGACTTGGCGACCCTGCCGGCCACGCCGGCTTCCTCCAGGGCTTCGCGGGCCGCGGCGGCCGATGGCGAGGCGCCCTTCATCGGCCAGCCCTTGGGGATCACCCACCGACCCGTCTCCCGCGACGTGACCAGGAGGATTTCCAGATCCGGCGAGCGACGAAAAGGCAAGGCGGCGTACTGCCGCGCCGACTTGCCGACCAGCTCCACGTCGCCGGCGGGGGCCGCGGGCTTTTTCAGGCGGCGCCTCGCTCTTCCAGGCCCCGCGAGCGCCTTGCCGCCGTCAGCGTGTTTTGCAAAAGGCACGCCACCGTCATCGGGCCCACGCCGCCGGGTACGGGTGTGATCCAGTCGGCCACCTCGAGCGCCTCCTTGAAGGCGACGTCGCCGACCACCCGGGTCTTGCCTTGCGCCGCCTGGGCGGGGTCGCGGAACGGGACGCGGTTAATCCCGACGTCGATCACCGCCGCCCCGGGCTTGATCCAGTCCCCGCGCACCATGCCGGGCCTTCCGACGGCCGCGACCAGGATGTCCCCGCGGCGGCAGACGCCGGGCAGGTCGCGGGTCTTGGAATGGGCGATGGTCACGGTGCAGTCGGCGCCCAGCAGGAGCTGGGCTGCCGGCCGGCCCACCAACACCGAGCGCCCCACCACCACCGCGTGCAGTCCCGCAAGGTCCCCCAGGCTCTCGCGAAGCAGGATGAGGCAGCCGAGCGGCGTGCAGGGCCTCAGGCCCGGCCGGCCGGCGGCCAGACGCCCGGCGTTGACCATGCAGAGGCCGTCGACGTCCTTGTCCGGATCGATCGCCTCCAGCACCGCGCCGGCGTCGACGTGAGGCGGCAGCGGCAGCTGGACGAGGATGCCATGGATGGCGGGGTCGGCGCCTAGCGCCCGCACCAGGGCCATGATCTCGCCTTGCGGCGTGTCGGCGGGGAGCCGGTGGGTCGCCGAATGCATGCCCGCCGCGAGGGTCTCTTGACCCTTGGAGCGCACATAGATCGCGCTGGCCGGATCGTCCCCCACCAGCACCACCGCCAGTCCCGGTTGCAGGCCGTGCTCGGCCTTCAGCCGCGCCACCGCCTCGGCCACGCGCCCGCGCAACGCCTGGGCGTGGAGCTTGCCGTCGATAATGCGGGCTTGGGTCAAAACCGACTCACACAACAAACATCGTCGCGGCCGGCCCCATAGTCCAGACCGGTAGGTCGTCCGAGGCGCGTCCATCGCTCATCCTTCGGAGCGCGGGCTTCCAGCCCGCTCCCGCCGCTGTTCCGCTTCGAAAATCGCGCCGAAACAGCGGGCTGGAAGCCCGCGCTCCGGTCCGGTGGCCACGTACCGATTCCCACCCGGCGCCGTTCGATTGACAACCCAGCGTTCACGGCGTTCCTTTCGAGCCCCGGGGAGGCGATCATGACGACCATCAAGTGGAGACTCGACGTCAGCGGCGATTGGGCGAACGTCGTCAATTGGACCCCGGGCCGACTTCCCAATTCCACCGACGACGTGGGCGTCAACACCAGCGCCCTGCACACCGTCACCCACAGCACGGGCGCCGATACCGTGCACACCCTCGGCGTGGGCGCCGCCGTCTTCGCGGTCAGCGGCGGATCGCTGAACATCACCTCCACCTCGAGTTTCGCCAATCGCCTGACCGTCTCGGGCGGTTCCCTGGCGCTCGGCGGGGCCGCGACGGCGGCAAATTTCAGCCAGAGCGGGGGCACGGTGGCCGGGGCGGGAACCCTGACCGTGGGAGGGGCCGCGACCTTCACCTCCAATCTGCTCCAGACCGGTTCCGGCGCGACGGTGCTCCAGGGCGCGTCGAGCGTCAGCGGGTTTCAGTTCGGCCTGGACGGCGGCCGCACCCTGGAGAACCAGGGCGTTCTCACCCTCACCGGGACGGCCACCATCCTTCTGGGGTTCAATCCCTTCGGCGCCTCCCTGGGCGGCGGCGCGGTCAAGAACGACGCCGGCGCGACGATCGACCTGCAGGGCTCGAACCGGATCGCCCGTGCTTCGGGCGTGACCAGTTTCACCAACGCCGGAACGCTCGAAAGAACGACCGGAACCGGCATCGCCCAGATCGGCCAGGCCTTGACCAATACCGGCTCGATCCTGGTCGAGACCGGAACCTTGAACGTCGACGGCGCCCTGACCAACACCGGGGCCGGAACGATCCGGGTCTTCTCCGGCGCGAGGCTCAATCTCTTCGGGGGCGGATCGGCGGCCGCCGGCGCTTTCAGGGTGGAACCTTTCGCGACCCTGGATTTCACCGGTGGGACGTTCTCGCTCGGCGGCGGAACCCTCCTGGGCGACGTGGAGGTGGAGGCCGGCGTGCTGAGCATCGCGGGTAACGTCACGATCCAGGGCGCGTTCGTCGACAGCAGCCCCGGATCGACGTCCCTGGCTTCGGGTTCGGTGTTGGTCCTCCCCGGCGGCGGATCGGCCAAGGCGAGCAGTCTCACCCTGGCGGCGGGTTCCACGCTGGTCTTGGAGCAAATCGCCTTCTCGCTCGGCGCCGGGACGATCGGGGGAACCGGCACGGTGTCGGTGAACGCCGGCGAGCTGAAGGTCGCCGCGGCGGCCACCATCCCCGGTTTGTTCGAGGACAACGGCGTCGTCTCCGGCGTGGGAACCCTGACCGTGTCCGGCCCGGCGGACTTCCAGGACCAGGAGTTACATACTGGCGCCGGGTTGACGGTGCTAAAGGGCGCCTCGCTCCTGAATGGGGGGAGCTTCGGCCTGGATGGCGGCCGCGTCCTGGAGAACCAGGGTGTTTTCACCCTCGCCGCCGGGAAGATCCACCTGGGGCACAATCCCTTCGGAACCTCGCTCGGCGGCGGGACGATCCGCAACGACGCCGGCGCGACCTTCGACATCCAAAACGCGACGACCCTCGCCCGGGGCGCCGGAACCACCCTCATCGAAAACGCCGGGCTGTTCGAACAGACGGTGACCGCCGGCGTGACCCGCGTCGAGGTCGACTTCGACGACACCGGCGCGATCTTGGCCCACAGCGGGACGCTCGACTTCACCCGGGCCATCACCGGCGACGGGACGATGGCGGTCGATTCCGGCGCGATCCTCGAGGTGGATGGTTCGGCGGCGGCGAGCCTGGGCATGAGCTTCAACGGCGCCGGGGCGACCCTGGCGCTCGGCAAACCCTCGAAGTTCGCCGCGACGATCGCCGGCTTCGCCGCCGGCGACATCATCGATCTTCTGGGAACGCAGGCGACCACCGTCACGCTCAAGAGCGGCGACAAGCTGGCGATCTTCAACGGCGCCGACAAGGTGGCCACCCTGCAGCTTGCCGGAGACTACACCGGCGCCTCCTTCGCCGTCGGCTCCGACGGGGCCGGCGGGTCGAACATCACGGTGACCACACCCGGCGGCGCCCCCGACCACCGGTTCGTCGCCGCCATGGCCGGTTTGGGCGGCGGCGGCGGAACGCTGGAAGCGACGGGCCCCGTCCACCCCAGCGCCTGGCGGCCCGCGCTCTTCGCGCCGAGGCTGGCGCACTTCGCCTGACGCGCGTCAGTCGGCGCCGAAGAGGGCGTCGAAGGGGTCGAGCCTGGCGGCTTCCACGTCGGCGACCTTCACCGCCGGATAACCCACTTCGCCCGCGGCGCTGGCGCGCCAGGCGCCGACGATCAGGTCGCGCAGTTCCGAGGCCCCCGCCGCCAGCCGCGCCGCGGCGAAGGCCCGGCCGCGCGCGTCGCCGCCGGTGAAACCCCCCGCCTTGTAGAGGGCGTAGAAGGGGACGGCCTGGTCGTGGGTGGCGGCGAGATAGGCCTGGGTCCGCCGCTCGACGGGACAATGGCAGTCGCGCGGGGGCGCCATCGCCGCTCGGACGTCCGCCTCGGTTACGAAGCCGCGCACGAAGGCGCCTTCGAAAGGCGCATGGACCCGCTCCTGGGTGAACCCTCGCGGATTGGGGAAGGGTCCCCAGCCGTTGAAGTGCTCGCTGACGTGGAGGGGCTGGCTGCCGTCGCCGACATAGTGGGCCAAAGTTCCCAGATCGCGCCGGATCAGGGCCTCGCGCTCTCCGGCGTCACGGGAAAACCAGGCCCGATGCGCCGCGTCGCCCACGTTCCGCGCGGCCGCCGTATCGACCCGCCAGTAGGCGAAATCCTTGGCCAGCTGCTGCCAGCCGTCGATGATCGAATAAGGCAGATAGCCGGCCTTCCAGGAATCGGCGCCCACCGCGCGCAGGGCGGTGTCGTAGTCCTGGCGGGTGGCCGGCAGGGCGCTCAGGGCCGGGCCGCCGAAGATACGCCCGTCGTCGTCGACATCCAGGAAGTGGCCCGGGTCGCGATCGGAATCATGAGCCTTTCCCGCCGCTTTCCAACGGTCGGGCTCCCGGGCGAGTTCGCCGATGGCGGCGGCGGCCCGCGCGGTGCGCAGGAATCCCGGGGCCTCCGCCGGCAGGGATTCGACGGCCAGGCGCCCGATGATCCGGTGGCCCGTCGCGCCCCAGGCGAAGGCCGAACCGGCGCAGGCCACGGCGAGGAGGGTCACGAGACAGGAGCGGGCGATCACAGGAACTTTACCCGTTGTATCGAGATGCTGAAAGTGTGTCTTCGGCGCCAGGACAGCGGGGGGCTCTACAGTCTGCGAAGTAATGGCAGTCGACATGAACTGAACTTGCCCTCTCATCTTTAGACAATTGGGCCGGATGGATAAAGATGGATCATGATGGTCGAAACCGACTCTTCCGGGGTTGCCTGATCATGGCGTTGCCTGTAGGAGTCGAGGCGCATTGTCGATGAAGAACAAAAGGGGGGTCGCTCTTGAAGCGCATCCTGGCGTGCCTCACAGCCCTGGCGGTGGTGCTTCCCGCGGCCGGCGCGCGAGCCGAAACCTCCGACCCGATCGGTGACCTGATCAATCAGGTCGTCGCCAAGGTCGGGCCGATTCTCGCCACCTTCGGTCTCAAGGTCACCCTCTATCACGCCGGCGGCCGGATGAGCGACCGCGATTCCCTCGGCTGCAAGGTGGTCGCCATGCGGACAGCGGCGGTGGACGGGGTGGCCCTGCGCCGCCACAGCCTGCTCTATATCAAGGAGACCGTCGGCCTGCCGATGCCCGACGGGCGCCGCCACGACGGCTACTGGTACGCCTCCGACGTCGGCGGCGCGATCCGCCAGGGCCGGATCGACCTCTTCACCGGCCTGGGCGCCGGCTCCATGGCTCCCCTGATGCCCCTCAACCTCGCCACCCTCACCGTCGCCAAGGTCGGCGAGTTCCAGGGCTGCCCCCGGGCGTAGGGGCGGGGGAGAAGAGGCGCCCTCCTCCCCTCTCGGGCTATTCCTACTGCGTCACTTGGCCCTCTCCCCCGTTCTTCACGGGGGAGAGGGTTGGGTGAGGGGGCCGTCCCGCCGCGGTGGCGTATCCAGCAAAGCGCTTCTAATAACGTCAAGCCGCGCGACATCGTGGGCGGAACATGCCGAAGAGCAGGAACACCGACCGAGCCAGAAGTCTGCGCTTCAACCAGACCGAAGCCGAAGGGCGGCTGTGGGGCGTCCTGCGCAGTCGTCGACTGGGTGGATGGAAGTGGAAGCGCCAGGTTCCTCGCGGCCCCTATATTGTCGATTTCTACTGTGCGGAGGCGAGGGTGATCGTCGAACTGGACGGCTCGCAACACCATGATCCGTCGGCCCTGGCCTATGACGAGCGGCGCACGATGGTTCTCGAGAGCGGGGGCGCCCAGGTCATCCGCATCCCCAACGACGAGGTCTTCCTCAATCTCGATGGCGTCTGCCAAACGATCCTGTTCGCCTGTGGCGGCGAGGGCGAGGTCGCCGACAAGGCCGGCGCGCTCTTCGGCGAGAGCGAAGGCGGCGAAGCCCCCTCACCCCACCCTCTCCCCCGTGCAGAACGGGGGAGAGGGCTTAAGGAAAATCGAGGTCGGAACTGAACACGGGCGGTAGTGAAACAGGAGGGCTACCGGATTCACACTTCGCCAATACTTCCCCCAGGGGAAGAGAGAGAAAATCGCCCCCGTTCCCGCGCGCCGATTGCGCCGATGGGCGGCCATCTTTAGGGGGAGCAACATGCCGACATTGGTCCGAGGTCCGGCGCGGGAGATGGTGTCGCCGGTGCTGGACAGCCGGCGATGGGCCAGGTTCGCGCCGCGGGATGGCGACATCGTCATCGCCACCTTCGCCAAGTGCGGGACGACATGGACGCAGCGGATCGTCGATCTTCTGGTCCATCAGTCGCCGGATATTCGGCCGGTGAGCGAGATTTCGCCATGGCTGGACGCGACGATCTTCAATCCGATCGAAGCGGACCTGGCCCTGCTGGCGGCCCAGACCCATCGGCGGTATGTCAAGTCGCACGCGCCCTTCGACGCCCTGCCGGTCTGGGACACGGTCAGATACATCCATGTCGGCCGGGACGGGCGGGACGCCCGGCTGTCGTGGCAGAACCACCTGGCCGGCTTCCGCCCGGAGTTCACAGAAAGGATCGTCGCCAACGCGATCGAGTTGGCGCGGGCGGCCGGCCGGAGCGCGAGCCCGCCGCCGCCGGCGCCGAGCGACCCGCGCGAGTTCCTCCTCCAATGGATGGAGGCGATGGAGGTGGCGGCGGCGGACGGGCCGGGCGCCGATCCCGACTATTTCGACTTCGAGGCGACCTGGTGGCGGGAACGGGCGCGGGAGAACCTGCTCTTCGTGCACTATGACGACATGATCGCGGACCTGGCGGGAGAGATGCGGCGGATCTCCGCCTTCCTGGAGATCGACACGCCGGAGAGCCTGATGCCGGCGCTGGTCGAGGCGGCGGGGTTCGCGACCATGAAGGCCCAGGGCGACGAACTGGCCCCCGGCCTGAAGCTGGCCTTCGACCGGGGCGCGGACCGGTTCATCAACGAGGGGCGCGCCGGGCGCTGGCGCGAGGTGCTTCGGCCGGGCGACGTCGCCCGCTACGAAGCGCTCGCGGCGCGCAAGGTCTCGCCGGCCCTGGCGGCGTGGCTGGAGCGCGGCCGGCGGGGCGCCGGGGAGCCCAGGGAAGCGCCGGACTGAAGCGGGGGCGCGGATCGATCTACAAGCGCGCCCGCCTTGACGAGAAGGGCGAGAAGGGCGCCCGCCCGACCCCTCCCCCCCGAACACGCGCGCCCGCCCCCGCCCGCCGATCACCGGCCGTGGCCCCGTCCGGCGTTCGCCGGCCATCACCAGGAGACCCTCGCGGGGAAGGGCCGCTGGACCCGATACACTGGGGGCGCCCGGTCTTGCGGAGCTCCGTGTTACGCGCGTGATGGGGGAGAGGTGTGGGTGTGAAAAAAACGAACATGGGAAAGTACCAGATTATTCACCCACACCAAAAAAGAAAAGCACAACAAAAAAAACAAATAACAAAATACCAACAC
>JBBQGZ010000070.1:0-12275 GCA_038323535.1 Caulobacterales bacterium | reverse complement strand
AATCTCCCAGAAGAACGGTCTTCCGCAGAGGTCTCCTTCGGGAGAGGTGTGATCGCCGCGGGATTCCTCCTGATCGGCGCCGCGAGCCAAGCGTCGGCCGCCGACGAGCCGATCGTGCAGCCGATGTGGCGCCCCGGGCGCGATATCAGCCATTTCGTTCCCGAACGGGCGATGAGGATGCAGGTGAACGGCTGGGCGCGGCTTCGCTGCCGAGTGGGAGACGACTATCGCGCCAAGGAATGCATCGTCGTGGGCGAAGATCCCGCCGACTATGGTTTCGGCTTGGCGGCCCTAAAGATCATCGGTGTCGGCCAGTTCGCCCCTTTGGCTCACGGGCAGCCGACAGCCGGGCGGATGGCAATCGAGAAGATCAACTTCCCTCTCGGCCGAAACGCCTCGGAGGACTGGAGCGCAAGGCCGAGTTCGCGAGATATCGCCAAAGCTCGTCCCTCCGGCGCGGAAGCTTTCGGGATGGCCGACGTGACTTGCGGCAAGGTCGCGCCCGACGGGTCGCTTCAGAATTGCTCGGTTCGCGGCGAAAGTCCGGCGGGAGAAGGCTTCGGAGCGGCCGCCTTGTCTCTCGCGGGCCACTTCCGCCAACGCAGCCTCCCTGTTCCCGCGCTGAAGGTATCGTTCTGGGTGAATTGGACGGACCCGGCGTCGAAGGTTGTTCCCCCCGGCATGCAGATCGATCTTATCGGGCCGCCGAAGATCACGCCGATAGTGACCGTGTCTGATTCATCTCGTATCGCGGGATCCACGATGCTGGCAAGCAAGGTATTCGTCAGCAGCGCGAGTTCGGCCGACATCGCCAAGGTCAGACCGACGGGCGTTGTCGAAAACGCGTCGGTGAACGTGACTTGCGACGTTACCGCCGAGGGAACCATGTCCGATTGTAAGGGAGCGCCGTACGAGGCGACCGCCCCCGCCTATGTGCCGGCGGCTTTGTCTCTCTCTCACCTCTACCGGTACTCTCCGGTGGAAATCGCCAAGTTTCGGTCGAGGCCGGCGGCATGGTATCGGGTCAACTGGGAGCCGCGCTAACGTGCCGACCTCGACGGGAGAAGACATGACGGCGACCTATGAAACCCTGATCGTCGAAACCGCCGATGGCGTCACCTTGATCCGGCTCAACCGCCCCAGCGCGCTCAATGCGCTCAACGCCCAGCTGATGGATGAGCTGACCGCCGCCCTGGACGCCGCCGAGGCCGATCCCGGGGTGCGCTGCATGGTGATCACCGGGTCCGACCGCGCCTTCGCCGCCGGGGCGGACATCAAGGAGATGGCGACCAAGAGCTATGCGGATGTCTATGGCGAGGATTTCATCACCCGCAACTGGGAGCGCGCCGCGAGCTGCCGCAAGCCGGTGATCGCGGCGGTGGCCGGCTATGCCCTGGGGGGCGGCTGCGAACTGGCGATGATGTGCGACTTCATCATCGCCGCCGATAACGCCAAGTTCGGCCAGCCGGAGATCACCCTGGGCGTCTCGCCCGGGGCGGGCGGCACCCAGCGCCTGACCCGCTTCGCCGGCAAGTCCAAGGCCATGGACATGGTCCTGACCGGCCGGATGATGGACGCCGCCGAGGCCGAGCGCTGCGGCCTGGTCAGCCGCGTGGTCCCGGCGGCCGAGTTGATCCCCACCGCGATGGATGCGGCCAAGAAGATCGCCGCACTGTCGCCCAACGCCGTGATGCTGACCAAGGAGATGGTCAACGCGTCTTACGAGACGCCGTTGGCCCAAGGGGTGAAGCTGGAGCGGCGCCTCTTCCACTCCCTCTTCGCCTTCGACGACCAGAAGGAAGGCATGGCGGCGTTCATCGAGAAGCGGAAGCCGAGGTTCACGGGGCGGTAGGGTTTTATCCTCACCCGCGAAGCGGGGGAGACCGCCGAAGGCGGTGGGGGCGGCGGCCTCGATCTTCCCGAGCCCGCCAGCCAAAGCTTCTTCGCCCAGTGCGTGCCGCCGCCGGCGCTTGAACCTCAGGACCGTCGCCCGCACCCGCCCCCTCCACCACTTCGTGGTCCCCCTCCCCCGCTTCGCGGAGGAGGATCCTAAAGAAGGCGGCGGTGTGGATTTGGCGCGCCCGGAGCGATTCGAACGCCCGACCCTCGGATTCGAAGTCCGATGCTCTATCCAGCTGAGCTACGGGCGCGCGTCGAGCGGCGACCTTCGCCCAATCGCTGGGGCCGTGCAAGGGCGCGCGGAACCCTATCGGTCGGGCGTCACATTGGCGTGGCGCGCGACTTCACGCCACGCGCCTGCGGAGCGGATCCACACCGCCGTGAAGCGCAGGCGGGAGGTTTTTCCGGCCAGCGGCATCTTGCCCGACCAGACCACGGTTTCGGCCCCGGCGACGACGGCGGTGTCCCCGTATAGCCGCAGGTATTCGATCGTCCGGTCTAAGGAAGCGAAGCGCAACATTCCCGAGCCGACCATGTCCAGCACCTGGGGTTTGCCCACGAATTTGTTGAGCGGGTTGGTGACCACGAAACCGTCGGCCCAGATCCTGGCCAGGGCCTTGGTGTCCGCCCGAAGGAAGGCGGCGACTTCGTCGGCGTTCAGCGCCCTGACCGCCGCTTCGGCGCCGGCGCCGGCCGCGAGCACCGACCCCCCGGCGCAAAGCGCCCAAAGGCCGGCGACGACCGCGACGAGACTTGGACGCATGGCTGTGCCTCCCCTTGGCGCACCCTCGGCGATTTTCCCCCTCCTCGCAAGGCTGGCGCCGCCCCCTTCGACGGGCGTATTGGGAAGGCGTCCCGGAAAAGGAGACTTGCCGCCATGAAGCCGCACCTGGTCGTGTCCGCCGCCGCGACCCTGTCCCTACTGTCCCTGGCGCACGCCGGCGCCCAGCCTTGGCGAGAGACCCTCCGCCGAGTCTGCCAGCCCGATGTCCAGAGGCTCTGCGCCGGCTGGATGACGCGGCCGTCGCAATTCAAGCAATGCCTGCGGGACCACGAGAGCGAACTGTCTCCCGGCTGCAAGGGCGCCATCGCCTCGGCCAGGATGATGCGCGATCAGCGCCGCTCGGGCGGCCTGGCGAACATGCAGCCAGCGTTCAATTCGGAGGCGCAGGTCGGCCGCTAGGGCCGGGCGCCCGCTATGCCCGACGTCAAATTACTCGCGCTCGCCGGCTTGGCCTGGGCGTTGGCGATAGGGGTCGCCGCCGCCGCTCCGGCGCGCGGCGTCGCTCCCGCCGACGGGTCGATGCACGTCGCCGCCGTGGAGGTGGTCCAGAACGACTCCGCGACCCCGCCCGCCTTCGCCGACATCCTCAAGGCCGCGGTGCTCGGAGAAGCCGCCCTCTACGGGGATGCCGGCCGGCCGATCACCTTGAGGATCGAGGTGGACAAGGTGCATTTGAAGAACGCCGCCAAGGCCATGCTGATGGGCGACGACAATTCGGCCAAGGGTCGTGTGGTTGTGGTCGACGCCTCGACCGGATCGCCCTTGGGAACCTTCGCGGTGAAGGTGAACGCCAGTCGAGGCGGCTTTAACGGCGCCGCCGTGGGGATGACCTTGCTGGGCGCCTTGGATCCGACCGGCTACGTCGATGTGGCGACCACGGCGGCGTCGGCCGGATCGGGGACCGACCGCTCGGGCGCGGAGGCGAGGATGAGCGCCAATTTCGCGACCGAGACCCTGCGCCGGACCTTCGGCGACGCCAGGGCGCGCGCGGCCCATCCGCCAAAACGGTGACGGCCGCCAGGACGGCGCCGCGAGCTCGCGCCTTCCCAGCGGCCGAACCAGAGCCCCCGTTCCTTACCTGTCGTCGGCGTCGCGGCCCTCGGACGCGGGGGCCGCGGGGTTCACCCGCACGAGTTGGCCCGACATCACCCAAGCCTTCTGGCTGGGGGCGAAGCGGGGCGCGAGCAGCCCGTCGTTGATCTCGCGGGTGACGGCGAAGCGGTTGAATTCGGTGGCCGGAATGAACAGCCGCTTGTTGTCGGGAAATCCGTCCGACGCCGTATCGACGTCGCCTTCCTCGGCGGAAACGACGCCGTCGTGGTCCTTGTCGACCCGCGCCACCTCGGCCGCATAGGCGTCGAACAGCCGCTGGCTGAAACTGGTGACGGTCGGCTCGAACGAAGCCAGCCGCTCATAGACGTCGAGGAAGATCTCCTTGGCCAGGCCGCTTGGAATGAAGCGCTCGCGGAACTCGCGCTGCTGGTCGAAGGCGGCGTCGAACTTGTCCACGTCCCGGGGCCCCGAGGCCTGGATCACGCCCTTGTCGTTCGGGTTGTCCCCGTAGCGCACCGGATCATTCTTGATCCCCGACGGCCCCGAGCCCGGAATGATCGACTGGAGCGCGCCGATCTTCCCGGCCTCGAAGGTCCCCGGAATGCCGCCGGTGAAGGGGAGTTCATACAAAGGATGGATCCAGTTGGTCTGGTAGTTGAACTCCCAGTAGGCGTGCCCGTCGCTCTGTTGCAGCGTGTTCCACGCCCCCATGCTCAGCTGAATGGGCACGACATTGGTCTGTTGGCCCGGGAAAAAATCGTCCGGGCTGGGCAGGTGCGCCGCCTTGCCGTCGGTGGTGAAGACGGCGCCGGGCTGGTTGTGATGACCACCCATTGCCTGAAGCGCGTCGGCGTCGGCCTGCGAGATCGTCCCGAAAGCCGGGCGCCCCTCGGCCGAGGAGACGGGGGCGACGTGCAAGTCATGAATCATCCACCCCTCGTACCAGCCGCTCTCGTTGTTGATGACGAACAGCCCGCCGATGTCAGTGAAGACGTCGATGAAGGCCCCCACGTCATTGGGATCGGTCGGCAAGCCGGGCTTCGGCTCCAGAACGACACGCACCGAACCGATGGTCGGCAATCCGCAGGCTGGCCCGGTGGCGGTCAGCATCGCCTTTTCGTTGATGCCGGGAAACAGATGGGTAAAGGGATTGGGCTCGAAGCTGGTGGTGTCGAGCAGATAATACTGGAACAGTCGGCTCGGCAGAGCCGCTTCCGCATAGGCCTGGGTGGGCAGTTGGCTGTGGGGGCGCCCCGCCAGGCCGGCGAGCCGGGTGCGCAACGCTTGAGGCAAGGCGCTGACGTCGCCGCGTGACAGGACGGTTTGCCGATCTTGCGCGGCGTTGGGATTGGGGTGACACGGCGGCGGCGGTTGCGCCGCATTCGCGCCGGTGGAAACCAAGCTTGCGATGCCGAGCGTAGAGGCAAGCGTGGTTGCGATGATGCCCGTGGTGACGTTGTTCATGGTCCGCTCCTCCTGATTATCCCGACCGGCTGGCCGGGAAGCCCCGTCCCTTCGCCTCCGTGTGTGGCGGCTGGCGGCTGAAGGGTTCAATGCGGCGGAAAAAATCCCGGGGCCTCGAACGGAAGGCGGCCGCCTTCGCGCCCCTTCCTCGTCCGTCCCGTCGAAGATCAGGGGGTGAAGGCCCGGCGGAATTCACCGACGAGCCGCTCGGCGCCCGCCGGCTTCCCGACCCCGCCGAAGCCGCGGGAGGGCTTACCGATGCGAGGGTGACGCCCGGGGGCCATATGGATCACACCCCGGCAATGGCTTAGACTCGCGCCGGCGGTGGGAATCGATCCTGGGGGGGAGATGAGCCAAGTCTTCATCTCGTACAAGACCGAGGATCGCGCCCGCGTAAAACCGTTGGTGGACGGGCTGATCGCCGAGGGGCTGTCGGTCTGGTGGGACGTCCATATCGAAGGCGGCGCCGCCTGGCGCGAGGTGATCCAGGCCCAGTTGGACGCCGCGGCCTGTGTGGTGGTGGTGTGGAGCGAGGGGTCGGCGAGCCCGGCCGGGCGCTTCGTTCAGGATGAAGCCAGCCGCGCCGCTCGGCGCGGCGTCTATCTGCCGGTGGCCATCGATCCCGTCCAGCCGCCCCTGGGGTTTGGCGAGCATCAGGTCCTTTCCCTCGTCGGCTGGCGCGGGGGCCGTCGCGATCCTCTGTTCCTGGACGTGGCGGCCTCGGTCAGAGGGGTGATCGACGGGGGGCCTCGCCCGACACCCCGCCCGCCGCGGCGCATCCGGCGCGGCGTCCCGCCCGGCCCGTGGTTGGCCGCCGGCCTGGCCGCGGCGATCCTGGCGGCCCTGGCGGGACTGGTGGCGGTCAAATCGCCCGCGCGCCTCTGCCAGGCGACGGGCATCGGCTGCGCCGGCCCTGGCGCTCGAAAACCGGCGCCGGCCAACAGCATCGCCGTGCTGCCGTTCGCCAACCTCAGCGGCGATCCGGCGCAGGACTATTTCTCCGACGGCCTTTCGGAGGAACTGCTCGGCAAGCTCGCCAGGCTGGAACAGCTCCTGGTGGCCGCGCGCACCTCCTCGTTCAAGTTCAAGGGCAGCGGGGAGGACAGCGCCGCCATCGGGGCCAAGCTGGGCGTGGCCTATATCCTCGACGGCAGCGTCCGGCGCGACGGGCCGATGGTGCGGGTGAGCGCGCAGCTGGTGGAGGCGAAGTCGGGTTTCGAGCGCTGGTCGCAGACCTATGATCGCGAGATGAAGGACATCTTCGCGGTGCAGAGTGGCATCGCCGAAGCGGTCGCCCGGGCGCTCCAGGTTAAATTGCTTGGGGGCGACATCGCCGCCCTCAGCCGAAGCGGCACGACGAATCCGGCCGCCTATGACGCCTTTCTGCGCGGCCGGCGCCTGTTCGACGCCACCGCCGGAGAGAGCAGCTATCGCGGCGCCCTGGCCCAATTCGACGCCGCCATCGCCGCCGATCCCAGGTTCGCCGCCGCCCATGCCGCACGGGCGCGGACGCTGGTGGCCATCGGCAATCAGTTCGCCGCCGCCGATAAGGTGCGCGCCACCTATGACGCGGCGCTGAAATCGGCGCGCCGGGCGGTGGAATTGGCGCCCGACCTGGCCCAGGCGCAGAGCACCTTGGCAGTGGCCCTGGCCAGCGCGACCCTCGATTTTTCGGTGGTGAAGGCGGCCTATGCCCGGGCGCTGGCCACCGGCGGCGGCGACGCCGACGTGCTGACCGGCTATGGCCAGTTCGCCTGCCTGGCGGGGGATTTCGGATCCGGCCTGGCCGCCCTGCGCCGCGCGGCGACGCTCGATCCCCTGAACCCCCGCGTCTACAAGACCCTTGGCCTGGGGCTGATCGCGGCGCGGCAATATCCGGCGGCGATCGACGCCATGCGCCGAGCCCTCGCCCTAAGCCCAGGGATCAACGGCGCGCACGCCGCGGTCGGCGAGGCCCTGATGCTGCAAGGCCGGCTCGAGGAGGCCAAGGCGGAATATGCACTGGAGCCCGAAGGCTATGAGCGGCTCACCGGTCAGGCTATCGTTCTTCGCAAGCTGGGCGACGCCGCGGGGGCGCAAGCCGCCGTCAACGCCCTGATCGCCGACGGGGCCGACGCCTCGGCCTATCAGCTGGCCCAGGTGCGCGCCCAATGGGGGGATCGCGACGGGGCGATCGCCATGCTCGACACCGCCTTCAAGTTCGGCGATTCGGGCCTGCTCGTCCTCAAGAGCGACCCGCTGATGGATCCTGTCCGCAGCGATCCGAGATTTCCGTCGCGCCTGGCGCGGCTGGGGCTGGGCGCTTGAGCTTTGAGGGAAAAGGCGACTTGCGTTTTCCGCCAAGGGAGCCACGGTGGAGGGCGAGGAAAACGCCGACAGGAGAAAAGGCCATGCCCTTCCGCTTGCTGACCCTGGGCCTCGCCCTTGGGCTGATGGCCGCGCCGCTGGCGGCCTGCTGCACGTCCGGGCAATCGCCGCCAGGATCTGTTGTCCCCCCGCCGCCGCCTCCACCGCCTCCGCCCCCGCCGTTGCACGGTTCCACCACGACCGCGCCGAACTGAGCCCAGGCGTGGGCTGTTCGCGCGAGACGGCGGGCCGAAGACGGTCGGTCCGGGCGTGGCCACGGCTGCACTGGACAGCTAAGTCATTGAAAGATTGGCGCGCTCGGAGCGATTCGAACGCCCGACCCCCAGATTCGTAGTCTGGTGCTCTATCCAGCTGAGCTACGAGCGCGCGCCGCCTGATCGGCGAAGGCGCGGACCCTAGTCGGGGCGCCGCGAAGTTTCAAGGCGACATCTTCCGGAGCGCGGTCTTCCCAGCCCGCGGCTCGCCGCTCCCCGTTGTTGAAGTCGCGGGCGGGACGCCCACGCTTCGGCGCCTAACGGCCGGTGTCGATATAGGCCTTGAGCCCTTCGACCAGATGATCGAACAGAAGGCGCATGCGGCGGTCGGCCTTTAGGTCCTCGTGCATGACCACCCAGACCTCCAGGTCGAAGCCGAAGACGCCCTTGAGGATCGGGACGAGATCGGGGTCGCGGCGGGCGATGGCGGGCTGGCAGGGGCAGATGCCGAAGCCGGCGCGCAGGTGGGCGAGCTGGGCCAGTTCGCTGTCGGTGCGCAGGGCGAAGAGCTCGCGGGAGACCTCGAAATCGATCTGACTGATCGCCCTGGCGATGGGTCTGACCCGGTCGAAGCCGATCAGGGTGTGTCGGCGAAGGTCGTCGATGTTCCGAGGCTCGCCATGCTTTTGGAGGTAGGCGCGGTGGGCGTGGAAGGTGAGATTCACCACCCCGACACGGCGGGCGAAGAGGGCGTTCTGGGTCGGCCTGGCCATGCGCACGGCGATGTCCGCGTCGCGGCGCAAAAGATCCTCCAGCCGGTTGGAGAGCGCCAGTTCGATGTCGACCTTGGGCCACGCCTCGCGGAACGCCGTGAGGATGGGCGGCAGGACCTCGACACCGACGATGTCGCTGGCGGTGAGGCGCACGGCGCCACGGACCTCGCCGCCCTCGCCGGACGCCGTGCGGGCCAGGGTCTCGGCGGCCGAGGCCATGGCCCGGGCGTGAGGCGCGAGCGCCTCCGCCGCCTTCGTGGGGCGCAGACCTCCCGGCGACCGGGTGAATAGGGCGCCGCACCCCAGGCTCCGCTCGAGAGCCTCGATGTGCCGGCCGACCGTGGGCTGGGCGACGGCCAGGTCGCGCGCGGCGCCCGACAGGCTGCCGGTGTCCATGACCGCGAGGAACGAGCGGTAGAGATCCCAGGGCGGCGGCCGGGCCATGCGTTCATGAATATCAACTCTACGACAATATACAATTCCGAATAGGCCCCAGGTGTTGGATGGTGGGGTCGACCTTCAAGGAGCCTTTTCATGACCCAATCCCCGCCAAAGACCGCCCTGGTGATCGGCGCCACCGGCTCGTTCGGCGGCCACGCAGCCAACGCCCTGATCAAGCGCGGCTGGCGCATCCGCGCCCTGGCGCGCGATCCCAAAGCCGCGACCGCCAAGGTTGGGCCGCGCATGCCCATCGACTGGGTGAAGGGCGACGCGATGAACGCCGCCGACGTGGCCGCCGGCGCGCAGGGCGCGGACCTGATCGTCCATGGCGCCAACCCGCCCGGCTATCGGAACTGGCGCGGCCTCGCCGTGCCGATGCTGGCGTCCACCATCGCCGCGGCCAGGGCGCACGGCGCGCGGATCGTGTTCCCGGGGAATGTCTACAACTTCGCCCCGGACGCCGGGCCCCTGATCGGCGAGGACGCGCCCCAGGCGCCGGTCACACGCAAGGGCGTGATCCGGGTGGAAATGGAAGCGATGCTGCGCACGGCGTCGATGGCGGGCGCCAAGGTGCTGATCGTGAGGGCTGGCGATTTCTTCGGGCCGGCCGCCCCCAACAGCGGCCTCACCTGGCTGACCCGGCGGCGGGCCGGCGCGGTGCGCGCGGTCTATTCGCCCGGCCCGGTCGAGGTGGGCCACGCCTGGGCCTATCTGCCGGACCTGGCGCGGGCGGTCGCGCGGCTGGCGGACCGCGAGGCGGAGCTGGCCGACTTCGAGGTCTTCCATTTCGCCGGCCACTGGTTGGCGCGCGGCGACGACATGGCCGGCGCGATCCGGCGCGTCACGGGCCGGCCGGCGCTGCCGGTGCGGCCCTTCCCCTATCCGTTGATCATCGCCCTTTCACCGTTCGTGGAGACGTTCCGGGAGCTTTTGGAGATGCGCTATCTGTGGCGGCGCCCGATCGGCCTGGACGGGAGCAAGCTGGCCGCCTTTTTGGGCGCGGCGCCGGCCACGCCCCTGGACGCGGCGATCGCCATGACCCTGGCGGACATGGGCTGCCTGGGTTCGGCAGGCGAACCGGCGGTGCGGTGGGCGGCGGCGTAAAGGAAAGTCACGATCTCAGGGCCCCGGAGGCGTGGCCCCGCGCCCCTCCACCCCTTCGGGGTCCCCCTCCCCCGCAAGCGAGCGGGGGAGGATTGAGCTCCCCCTACCGCCCGCCGCCGCCGGTGATCTCCTTGATCAGGGCTTGCACGGGGGCCTTGGCGCCGGCGCCCCAGACGACCTTGAGGTGTTCCAGGGTGCGGGCCGCCGGCCCCTCGAACTTCCAGTCGCACTGTTCGAACCGGCAGGCGCTGAAGCTCGGCGGCTCGCCGCCCGCATAGACCAGCCGGCACTGGCGAAACTCGCAGTCGGAAAAATCCTCCCCGTCCAGGGGCACGGTCTCATGGGTGAAGACCGTGGCGGCGGGCACGCGCCCTATCCTTGCGAGGCCGAGGGATCTTGGTCGGGATCGGCGAGCGCGCCCCCCGCCTTCTCACGCTCATCCCGTTCCTTCTGTTCGCGTTTCGCGGCGGCCTTTTCGGCGGCCTTAGCGGCCTTGACCCGTTCGCGGTCGAGTCGCTCGAATTGATAGTTGGGCTTTCGGGGCATGCGGTGGTTTCCTTGGCGTGGCGCGAATTCAACAGCGTCCATGGCCGATCTGGCGGAAATTTGCGAGGGTCTTGGAATCGAAAACCCTATCGCCGTTGGAATGTCTCCGGCGCCGGAGCCCGATCCGCGCGATCATCTGGTGCGCGACGCCGTCGGCCCGCCGCTCACCGGCCTTCAGGCGGCTGGCGCCATCGGCGTCGGGATCAACTCCCTGCTGGTCATCGGGGTGATGCCGGCTCTGCTGGGCGCCCTGGCCGACGAGGGGCGCTTGAGCGCGGCGGGGATCGGCCAGGCGGCCACCCTGGAACTACTGGCCATGGGCGCCGCCACCGCCGCCGTGGGGATGGCCTTGAAGCCCCGGCGGCTGAAGCTGATCGGGGCGGCGGCCTCCCTGGCGCTCGCGGGGCTCGACCTCGCCACCTTGGCGGGGAGCGGGCCTGGCCTGCTGGCGCTGCGGGCCGGAGCGGGAGCGGTCGAAGGGGTGCTCCTGTGGATCACCGTGAGCATGATCGCGCGCACCCTGACACCGGAGCGCTGGGCGGGCGTGTTCTTCACCACCCAGACCCTGGCCCAGCTGCTGCTCGCCGTGGCCCTGGCGCTGTGGGTGATGCCGAGGTTTGGCGCGAACGGCGGCTTCGTCGCCCTGGCCGTGGCCAGCCTGCTGGGCCTCGCGCCGGCCCTGGCCTCGCCCAGCGCTTTCGCGCCCCTGCCCCTGGCGCCCGGCGAGGGTGGGGCGCCGCCCTTGCGCGGCTGGATCGCCCTTGTCGCCACCCTGATCTATATCGCGGCGGTCGGGGCGGTTTCCGTCTATCTGCAGCCTCTCGCCCATCAGGCGGGCCTGACGACCGATATTGCTCGCACGGCCCTATGGATCTCGCTCGCGGCCCAGGTGGCGGGCGGCGCGGCGGCCACCGCCCTGGCTGGCCGGGTGCGCTATTTCACCGTGTTCCTTTTGACCTCCGCGACCTATCTGGGGGTCTGGTGGGTGTTCTCGCGCCACTCCCCGGCCTGGATCTTCATCGCCGCCAATGCCTCGAGCGGCTTCATGGGCCTGTTCCTCAGCCCGTTCCTGGTCCCCATGACCATCGACGCCGATCCCACCCGCCGGGCGGCGTTGCAGAGCGGGGCGGCCCAGCTCCTGGGCGGCGCCGCCGGGCCGTGGCTCGCCTCCCTGCTCGTCGGCGAGCGGGGCGTCCACGCCGTGCTCTGGCTGAGCGCGGCCCTGCTGCTGAGCGGGCTGGCCATCGTCGCCTGGTTGCGCTTCACCGCCGCGAGGGCGTAGGGGATCGTCGCCGCCGGACACTGTGGAGAGCATCGATGGGTTACCGGGTCGCCGTGGTCGGCGCCACCGGCGCCGTGGGGCGCGAGATGTTGAACATCCTCGAGGAAGTGGACTTCCCCGTGGAGCGGATGCACGCCGTCGCCTCGCGCAAGTCCATCGGCGTCGAGGTCGATTGGAAGGCCGGTCTGGTCAAATGCCAGGACATGGCCCAGTTCGACTTTTCCGCCGTCGATGTGGTGCTGATGTCGGTCGGCGCGGACATCTCCCGGGAGTGGGCGCCGCGCATCGGCGCCGCCGGCCCGATCGTCATCGACAACTCCTCGGCCTGGCGGATGGACCCTGATGTGCCGCTCATCGTGCCGGAGGTG
>JBBQGZ010000069.1:0-12362 GCA_038323535.1 Caulobacterales bacterium | reverse complement strand
GGGGGCTGGGACGGCTATCCCAACTCCAAACCCCCCGGCCCAATCACATTCCGCCACGGCCTAGCCTACTTCCACTCCCTCGCCCACGGCTGGAGACTGAGAGATGCGTGAATCGCCTAGCCCGCAAGCGGGCGGGGGAGGATCTATTCAATCCTCCCATGCGAGCGCAGCGAAGCGGGGGAGGTGGCGCGGCGCTCTTTCTCGCGCCGTGACGGAGGGGGCGCACCGCCGCGTGGCCACCTCCGCAAGCCTGCCTAAAACCAGCCCTTGAGCTTGAACCAGATCACCGGGACCACGGCGCTCAGCACGATCATCGCCAGGGCGTAGGGATAGCCGTAGTACCAGGAGAGTTCGGGCATGTTCTTGAAGTTCATGCCGTACATGCTGGCGACCAGGGTCGGTGGGATGCCGACGATCGAGACGATGGTCAGCACCTTGAAGATGTCGTTCTGGGCGATGCCGATCAGGCCCACCATGGCGTCCAGCACGAACTGCACCTTATTGGCCAGGTGGGCCTCATAGTCGCTCAGCGAGACGATGTCCTGGCGCAGGCTGGTCAGCCGCGCCTTGAGCGTCGTATCGCACCATTCCTCGGCGAACTGGTCGGTGAAGGCCACCACCCTTCCTAAGCCCAGGAGGCCGTCGCGGACTTCCGAGAGCCGATCGCCCAGGCGACCCAACTGGTGCAACTGGATGCGCAGGACCCGGTTGGACCGGATCGCCTGGCGACCCTTGGTGTCGTCGGCGTGGAAAGTCTCCACCGAAAGGGCGCCCAGGTGCTCGGCCAGCCGCTCCAGCCCATCGGCGACCCGGTCGACGATCTCCTCGCAAAGTTCGGTGAAGACCTCCAGCCCCGCCTTGGGGGCGTCGGGGCCGCCCGCCTCGAATTTCTGCGCCAGGGCGTCGAAGGCGGGCAGGGCCGCAAAACGAACCGTGATCAGGCGTTCGCGCGAGAGCACGAACCCGACCGGCGCCACCGCTGTCTCGCCCGCCCCACGATGGGCCGCCGTGGGCGTGCTCATGACGAGGGCGCCGTTCTGGCGACGCAGCCGGCTGGAGGTCTCGATCTCGCTCAAGGCGTCCCGCGTCGGCAGCGACGCGCCGATGACCGCCGCGACGGCCGCCGATTCCGCCGGCGTTGGATCGAGCAGGTCGACCCATACGGCCGCGCCTAGGTCGGCGCCCTCCTTGCCCGCGCCGCCCGGCGTTGGGAAAATCCTGAGCATCGACGGGGGCGGCTCCCTGACAGACCGGTGCTATTAAGGGCGGATGCGCGGCGATGCAAAGCTTGGCGTTCGCCGGCAGCCCTCGCGTCGATCACCGCCAGCTTGATCTTCCGGTCGAAGTCCCGCCGCTCCGTCGGAAGGTCAGTAGGCGAGGCCTGGCGTGATCAGCCCCTGGGTGAAGGCGAACCAGACGGTAGCCACGCAGGCCACGGCGATCAGGGCGCTGGAGGCCTTCGCCCACCAGCTTTTTTGGCCGTCGGGCAGGATCAGGGCGGCGTTGGCCAGGGGGACGACGACGCCGACGACGCCGATCAGGCCGACCAGCTGGATCAGCCGCAGCAGCCCGTCGCTGGCCCCACTCAAGAGTTCGAGGTGGGTCGTTCCCACCGCGAGCAGGCCGAACCAGGAGAGCAGGAAGACGAGATCGAGCAGGCAGACCGCGCGCGTCAGCCTGTAAAGCCAGGCTTGACGCCCCGCGAGGGCGAAGCGTTTGCCGTAGCGCCAGCGGACCACCGCGACCAGCGGCCATAGGACCACCGTCAGGGCCAGGACGGCGAGGGTGGCGATGAACAGGGGGAAGTTCCACGCCGCCGACAGCCAGGCGGGAGTCGGCTGCAGGGCCAGCACCGGCGGCGTATCGTCGGCGGCGAGCCATAGAACCTTTCCATCCCGTACGACGGCGGCCATACGATTTTTCCCGCCGACCTCCTGGTAGAGGAAGGGGCCGATCTCCCGCCAATGCTTCGGCTGGGCGTCGGGGCCGCGGAAGGCGGAGACGGTCACGATCCCGTCCTTGTCGGCGGTGACCTTGGCTTGGCCCAGCAGATAGGCGGCCAGGCGCAGCCAACCCGAATCGGAGCGGCGGTTGGAGACATAGCGGCCCGACAGGACGCGGCCGTCCCGCGCGGCGTCCTTCCATGTAGGCTGGGCCAGTTCGGAGGCGGGGAAGTATCGGTCGGTGAATGCCTGGAACAGGCTGCCGCGCAAATAGTGCGCCGCCCCCGCGTCACCGCCGCTGTTCATCGAAATGAACAGGCCGACGTGGTCGTCCAGGAAGAGGTGCAGGTCGCTGTGGAAGGCGATGGTGTCGCCGGCGTGGCCGATGGCGCGGCGCCCGTTCGCGGGCTCCTGATAGAAGCCCAGCGCCATGGCCGGCAGGGGCGGGACGGGCCGGAATTGTGGGCTGTGCATCAGTTCGGCGGTTTTCGCGTCCAGGATGCGCCCGCCCTGGTAGGCCCCGTCCTGGAGATGGGCGATCATGAACCTGGCCATGTCCGCCCCGGTCGTGGTCAGGGCGCCGGCCGGCGAGGCGGCGATGAATTCGAACGGCTGGGCGGGGCCGGACGCGAGTTGGTAGCCTTTGGACATGTCGCGCGACCAGCCGGAGGGCAGGGGCTGGGCGAAGGTCGACCGGGCCATGCCCAGCGGCGTGAAGATCTGGCGCTCCACATATTGGGCGAACGGCTCGCCCGAAACGCGCTGGACGATGTAGCCGGCCAGGGCGGCGCCGTAGTTTGAATAGGCGGCGGTGGTTCCCGGCGGGAAGATGCGCGCGGGGATCGCCGCCTTCAGCGAAGCTTCCAGGCTCCTGACCCGCTTTGGATCGCTGGCGATCAGATCCTTGGCGGCGTCGGAGAACCCGGGTGAATGGGTCATCAGCTGGCGCATGGTGATCGGCTTGCCGAACGCCGGCGGTATCTTGAAATCGAGATAGGCGTTGACGTCGCGGTCCAGGTCGATCTTGCCGGCCTCGACCTGCTGCATCACCGCCGTCCAGGTGAAGAGCTTGGAGACCGAGCCGGGCCGGAACAGCGTCGTTTCCGGATCGACAAGCGCGCGCGTCTTCACGTCGGCTACGCCATAGCCCTTCTCGACCAGAAGCTGGCCGTCCTTGACCACCACCACTACCGCCCCGGCGATGTTCCCGCGCCGCAGGGCGTAGGGCATGAAGCCGTCGAGCCAGGCCGAAACATCCTCCGCCGTCAGCGGATGGGCGCCGGCCGCCGCCGTCGGGGGCGCCATGGGCGCGGCGCCCGCCCGCGGCCCAGCCGCGGCGTGGACGGCGCCGCGCGGCCCAAGATCGACCGCCGACTGGGCCAGGGCGGGCGGCGCCAGAGCGAGCGCCGCGGCTATAGCCATCAGGGCCCGAAGCAAGATCGTCATCGTTTTGTCCTGTGGAACCGAGGCGAAACCCGCATATGCCGGCCCGTTCAATAGGCCAGGCTGAAATTGGCCAGGCGCAGGGTGACCACGAACCAGGCAAACCCCACGCCCGCGAGCAGGATGATGAGGGAAGAAGCCCTCGCCCACCAGCTGCGTCCGGGGCTCGCCCACACCGCATAGGCGTTCCAGGCCAGGACCGCGACGCCGAGCACGCCCAGTACGCAGAGGGCCTGGGCCACGATGAGCACGGGGTCCAAGGCGTCGTTGAAGCTCACCGCGCCCCCGGAAAGCAGCGCGAAGATCAGCACATAGGCGCCAAGAGCGGCCAGCTGGACGATCGCCGTCACCCGGGTCGCCCGATAGAGCGTCGCCCGCCGGCCGGCGAGGTCGAAACGCCGGCCATATCGGCGGCGGATCAGGGCCTGCAAGGGCCATATGAGGACGGTGAGGAGCAGGACGGCGATCGACGCCAGCAGCAAGGGAAGACTCCAGCCGGCGTCGGCCCAGGCGGGGACGGGCTGGAACACCAGGACGGGGGGCAAGTCATCGGAAACGAAGTTGACGACCTGGCCATCCTTGACCACCGCGACCAGGATGCTGCCGATCTTGTCCGTCCAGCGGAAGGGGGCGACCTCGCGCCAGATTTTCGGCGCGCGGGAGGCGTCGACCAGGGTCGAGACCTGGATCGTCCCGTCCGGGTTTGCGGTGACCTTGGCCTGGCCGAGCAGATTGAGGATGCGCAGGAAGTTGGAATCCGAGCGCCGGCTGAACCAATAGTGGCCGGCCATCAACCGGGCGTGGGCCTGGGCCGTGGCGGCGGTCGGCGCATCCGTCGGCGGGACGGGGAAATAGCGGTTCAGGAAGCCCCGGAGGAAGGCCTGGCGGATCGGCCCGGCCGCCCCTTCCTTGCCCAGGCTGTTGAGCGAGATGAACAGGCCGACGTGGTCGTCCGGCATCAGGTGGAGGTCGGAGTGGAAGGGGGTGGTGTCGCCCTCGTGACCGACGATCCGCCGGCCGTTGCGGTCCTCATGGTAGAAGCCCAGCGCCAGGGCCGGGATCGGCGGATCGAACTGGGTCTGCTGGACCCACATGTCCTGCACGGTCTGGGGCGCGAGGATCCGCGCACCCCCGTACTGGCCTGCCTGAAGGAAGGCGGTCATGAAGCGCGCCATGTCCTCGCCCGTGGCGCTCAACGCGCCGGCCGGCCCCACATTGATGAATTCGAACGGTTTGGGGGGCTGGGAGGCGCGGACGTAGCCCTTGGACATGTCGACCGCCAGGGCTGAAGGCAGGGGCTGGACGAAGGTCGAGCGGGCCATGCCCAGAGGCTGGAAAATGTGACGCTCGACGTAGGCGTTGAACGGCTCGCCGGAAACCCGCTGGACGATATAGCCGGCCAGGGTGGCGCCGTAGTTGGAATAGGCGGGAACCTCGCCGGGGGCGTAGATGCGCTTGGGTAGGTTGCCGGCCAGATATTTGCCGATCGGGCCGAGGCTTTCGGCGGTGGCCCCGAAGGTGTTCTTGTACTGCTCCTCGAAGCCCGGGGTGTGGGTCATCAGGTTGCGCAGGGTGATCGGCTTACCCTCGCGCGGCGGTATCTTGAAATCGAGGTAGGCGTTGACGTCCCGATCCAGGTCGAGCTTGCCGGCCTCGACCTGCTGCATCACCGCCGTCCAGGTGAACAGCTTGGCGACCGAACCGGGCCGAAAGAGGGTGCGGGCCGGATCGACCGGTCGGCGGGTTCGCATGTCGTCATAGCCGAATCCCCGCTCGGTGAGGATCTGGCCGTCCTTGACCACCACCACCACCGCCCCGGCGATGTCGCCGCTGGCCAGGGCGTAGGGGATCAGGCCGTCGAGCCAGGTGTCGACGTCCGCCTTGGTGAGGGAGGGAGGCGGGGAAGGCGCCGCCGGAGCGATCTGGAGCGCCGGCCCGGCGACGGGTCGCGCCGCGGCGCCTCCGCAGGAGAGGCAAAGGGCGGCCAGCACCATCGTCAGCGATCGGAACACCACGTTTTTCCTCCACGACGCTCCGCCCGTACGGCGGCGGGGGCTGGTTTCGTCACCATGCACCAGTTTCTCGAATTCCGACATTAATTTTCCGAAATGGACAAATTGACCGGAGGCGAGGCGGAGACGCGTCTCAGCCGCCACAGGCCCCAGGTCATCAGCGGCGCGACATAGACGATGAGGAACATCCAGGCCAAGGCGCGATAGCCCTTGGCGATCAGGGTCACGAGGCCGAAACGATCGGCCAGGAAGACCGAGACTGCCAGCACGGTCGCGGCGATGGCCAGGCGAGCCCGGCGCGGCAGGATGCGCGCCTCGCTTCCGCCTAAGGCGCCGGCGATGCGCTCGTTGATCGCGTGCACCGAGCCCGTCCCGCTCTCCAGCAGCGCGCAGAAGATCATGGCCTGGAAGACGTAGCGGAAGAGAGGCCAGTTCAGCCTCTCGAGCAGGAAGTCCGAGGGTAGGGTCTGGCCCCCGATCTGCGGGTAGTAGGCCGCCATGCAGACGAAGAAAAGCAACGCCGGGGCCATGGCCAGGGGGCCGGCGAGCAGGCCGGCGCGCACCGCGTCCCGATTGTTCGTCAGATGGCGCGCCACCGGCAGGATGACGACCGCTCCGATGATGTTGTAACCGGCATAGGTGAGGCCCCCGCCGATCCATCCGTGCATCGGCGCGCCTAGCGCGAACGCATGCTCGATGCGCGGGCCGAATGCGGAGATCGCCAACATCAGGAAGGCGCCGTAGGTGAGATAGAGGAAGATCGTCACCCATTTGAAGAGCCGCTCCACCGCCGCGTTGCCGAAGGTGGCGAAGAGCGCGATGGCGCCGACCAGGGTGAGGGTTCCCGCCAGCGGAGGCCATCCGAACAGGGCCGCGCCGATCGCGCCAGCGGCCGCCCCGAACACCGACAGGATCAGCATCACGAAGAGGATGTAGGCCAGTTCGAACACCGGCCAGGCGGGGCCGAGCAGCTCCCGAAAGAATCCGCGGTAGTCCAGGCTTCGCGTGGCGCGCGCGAAAAGGAAGGTCGCCACGCACACCGCGCTCCACACCGTCATGGCGAGCACCATGCCCAGGACGCCGCCCCAGGGGCCGCTCGGCAGAAAAAACTCGGCCAATTCCCGCCCCGTGGCGTAGCCACCCCCGATCACCACCGCCTTGAAGGCGAACCCCGGCAGAAGCAGGCGGTGGAACCAGGACGATTTGGCCGGGGCGGCGCTCACGCCGAAGTTGCCACCAAGGGCGCTCGGCAATTCCCTCCCGGCATCGGCCGCCTCCCGTCAGAACCTCGCCGACAGCGCGACGCCAACGGTGCGGGGTTGGATGATCACGGCGGCGCGATTGCCGCCGGTCACCGCCCCGACGGCGCCGAGGTTCGCGATGCCGCGCTCGTCGCCGACGTTCTTGGCGAAGACCTGGACACGCCACCTAACAAAGTCGAGGCCGGCGCGCAGGGCCACCGTATCATAGCTGGGCACATTGGCTTGGCCCCCGGCCACCCCGGTGAAGTCGCTCTCCCGGTCGCCGACGTAGCTCCAGGTTCCGCCCACGAACGCCTTGGCCTGGCCGAAGGCCGGCCAGTCATATTCACCGTCCAGCGTGGTTTCGAAATGCGGTATCCACGGCAGCCGGTCGCCATTGGCGCCTCCGACAGCCGGCGCATCGGACGTCAGCTTGGCGTTGGTATAGGCGCCGGTGAGGGCCAGGGTCAGGCCATGGACGGGAACGAGGGTCGCGTCCCATTCGACGCCGTCGCTGCGCGCCTTGCCGCCGTTGCCGTTGACGGCGAAATTATTGACGATCTCCAGGAGCTGGACGTTGTCCCATTGGGTAAGGAAGGCCGCCACGTCCAGCGACAGGCGCCCGTCCAGCAGGCTCGTCTTCACGCCCGCCTCATAACTCACCGTGGTGTCGTTGCTATAGGTGCGCGGGGTGTCGGGCGGGGCGTCGGGGGGAAGCACATTGGGACCGCCTGGCCGAAAGCCGTTGGACACGCGGGCGTAGAGCATCGTCGATGGGGTCAGATGGAAACGCGGGGTCACAAGATAGTTGAACACATTTTCCGCCGAAGGGGTGGTGAAGGTCGCCGGCGGCAGCAGAAGGCCGCCGACGTTCTCCGTCCCCGACTGGCTGTTGTGGCTGTAGCGGCCGCCGACCTGGACGTCGAACGCCGGCGTAAAGTGATAGGTCGCCGAGGCGAAGCCGGCGAACTCCTCATAGGTCGAGGCGATGCTCGCCGTTTCGAGCGTGGGCAGCCCCGATGGCGCGCCCGACGAAAGGATGAAGGCGGGGACGGTCTGATCAATGAGGCCGGTTTCATGGGTGTAGAACCCCCCTACCTGCCATTCGAGACGCCCCGAGGATTGCGAGGTCAGCCGCAATTCCTGGGTGAACTTGTCGCCGTTCACCCGCTGATCGAGGAAGGCGCCGAGCGGCGGCGTCATGAAAACGGTGGAGACAAAGTCGAGGACCGGAGCGAGCGCGGCGGTCTCGTCGGCCCGTGCGAACGTGTGCTGCCGCCCGTAGCTGGTGGCCGACAGCAAGGTCGCCCAATGGAGGTTCCAGTTCACCGTGGCGTTGTAGTTCTGGTAGCTGAACCGGCTCGGTTCAGTGGTGAAGCGTTCCTGCGCCAGGTCGCCGTGAACCGGCGCGAGGGTGACCGGATCGACATCCACCTGCGGCGTGCCGCGGTTGCGGATTTCCTGGCTCGAGGCGGTCAGCCGGATCGTGACGTCGTCGCTCGCGTTCAGAAGAAGCGAGGCGCGCCCGCCGTATTTTGACCCCCGGTTCACGTTTCGCGCGCCGGTCAGGGGGTCGTCGACCCAACCCGGAAGGTCCTGATAGAAGCCGGTGACGCGCAGCGCCGCCCGCGCTTCGACGGGCACATTGATCATGCCGTCGACCGATCCGACGGTCTGCCCGTGGCTGACGCTCTGGCCGTCGACCTCCAGGGCGCCGGCGAAGACGCCCAGAAGAGGCGGATTGGTGACGAACTTGATCAATCCCCCCTCGCTGTTGGCCCCATAGAGCGTGCCCTGCGGCCCGCGCAGAACCTCGATGCGCCGCACGTCGAAGGTGTCGAAGTCGGCGGCATAGGTCGCGGCGTCGACCAGGCCGGAACTCGACCCGAACGGGGATTCATCGACATAGACCGACACGGTCGAGGCCACGCCGCCGGTATTGAGGCCGCGCAGCGTCAGGCGAGAGATCCCCGGTTGAGTGGGGGTGAGCGTGAAACCCGGCACGAGGGCGGCATAGTCGGCGAAGCCGCGATCTTGGAGCTTGTCGAGCGTCTCGCCTGTCAAGGCGGTGACCGACATGGGGACGTTGAGCAGTTTCTCGTCGCGCTTTTCGGCGGTGACCACCAGTTCCCCGACGGCGGTGGCGGGTGGCGGCTCTGTCTGCGCCGCGGCGGCGGACGCCATCACCGAGGTCGAGGCGGCGAGCGCCAGCACGAAGTGTCGATGCATTTTGTTTCCCCAAGCCGATTGATCGACTTCGCGATCGCGAGCGCCCGAGAATGACGCCCGGGTTTCTAGTTTGGCAAGTGATTTCTCGAATTGCCAGCGTTTGACGCGTTTCGCCTCCGGGTCGCGATATCGCCGCCCGGATATTTCGTGCAAACTGGATCCGCGAGAGGGCCTAGGCTGAAGCGGCCCGTGGATCAGGAACAGTCAGGACCGCCATGAAAGCCACCGCCAAGCCGGGTGCCATGCTCAAGGCGCTGCGCCTCCAGAAGGGCTGGAAGCTGGCCGAGGTCTCGCAGCGGACCGGTCTGCCGATCTCCACCCTGTCGAAAGTGGAAAACGACAAGATGTCGCTCAGTTACGAGAAGCTGGCGCGCATCAGCAAGGGGCTGGAGGTCGACATCGGCCTCCTGTTCGCCCAGGATCCGGCCCCGCCGTCCCTGGCCCTAGTGGGGGGCCGGCGCAGCATCACCCGCGCCGGGGAGGGCCGGGCGATCGAGACCGAGAGCTACGGCCACCTCTATCCGGCCACCGAGCTTTTGAACAAGCGCTTCATCCCCATCGTCGCCGAGGTGAAGGCGCGATCCCTGGCCGAGTTCGGGGAGATGATCCGGCACCCGGGAGAAGAGTACGCCTATGTGCTGCAGGGCGTGGTCGATTTGCACACCGATCTCTACGCCCCGCTCAGATTGGAGACCGGCGATTCGATCTATTTCGACAGCGGCATGGGCCATGCCTATATCGCCGCCGCGCCTGGGATATGCCGGGTGCTGTCGATCTGTTCGGGGGAGGAGTCGCAGCTCATCGCCGCGCTCGACAAGGATGCCCCGGCCCCGAAGCCGCCCGCCGTCGCGGCGCCGGCGCCGGTCAGGCGAGCGGGTCGGCGACGCGCGGAAAATAGTTGAGGTCTCGCCGCTTGCGGTAGGCCAGGGTCGCGAAGTCCATCTGGATCGCGCCGGGGGTGGCGCAATGGATGATCCGGTCGGCCATGAGCGCGAAATGACCCTGGAAATGGTGGCTGGACTTCACCGCGATCAGGCGCTTGGCCGCCAGGTCGATGCCGAGGCCGGTGAAGGCGTCCGGAGCGAAGACCTGGGTGCGGGTCGAATTGACCACCACGTCCACGCCCTCGATCTCCAGCCACACGGCAAGGCCCATGGCGACACGGGAGTCTCCCAGCCCGGCCTGGTCGTGGCTTTCGCGCACCGCCCTTACCCGCGCGGTCAGGTCGAGCGAATCGCCCGAGGCCGGTCCGCACTTGCCCCCCAGGCGCAGGTCGAGCCGCGCGCCCACGCCCGCCTCGGCGCAGGCGCGGGCGGCGATCGGATCCCAGATCGCGCCGAAGGCGGTGCCGTCGATCCCGCGGCGCAGCATGGCGCGAAGCAGGGCGACATTGTCGCTCGGCGCCCCGCCCCCGGCGTTGTCGGCGGTGTCCGCGACCACCACCCGGCCGGGCGTCTTCTCCGCGAGATCCAAGGCCTCGTCGATGCCGGGAAACCGCGGCAGGAGGGCCTGCCGGCGGGCGTAGGCTTCGCGCCCCAGGGCCTCGGCGACCCGCGCCGCCAGATCCGGATCGCCGTCGGTGATGGCCAGCATCTTCGATCCGGTGTCGGCGTTGTCGCCCCAGGGAAAGCCGTGGGCGAAGCTGACCGACAGCACGCCCTCCGCCCCTTCCGCCGAACGCATCGTCTCCAGCAGTTCCATCATCGGCGACGTGGTGGTCGGATAGAAGCCGACCATCCGGCAGTCGAACAGGCGGGACGTCGGCCGGATCGCCTTGGAGGCCGTGGCGACGCAGAGGTCGTAGAGCTCCCGCGCCCGGGGCAGGAAATCGGTGTGCGGGTATTCCTTCATCAGGATCACCGCGTCGGCGGCGTCGATCAGGGCCAAGGAGAGATGGCAGTGGGGATCGAGCTCGACCCCGATCGCGGCCCCCGGCCCGACGATCGCGCGGACCCGCCCCGTGAGGTCGGCTTCGCAGTCGTCGCATTCGGTCGCCATCATCGCCCCGTGCAGGAGCATCAGGACGACGTCGAACGGCCCCTGGCGCCGAAGATCGGCCAGGATTTCGTCGCGCAGGCCCTCATAGACCGCCTGGACGGTGGGGCCGGATGGCTGTGCGACGGCGAACACGCTTTCCACCAGCTCATGGCCGTCGTGCGCCGCCAGGTCGCGCCACAGCCGCGCAACCAGGTTCTGTGGGCCCTCGCCGCCCATGCTGGCGTCGCCCCGCCAAAGGCCGCCCTCGACGAAGGCGCGCGCGCCGGTCGGCCAGGGCGCGAAGGTATTGGTCTCGGTCGCGAGGCCGGCGATGAAGAGGCGCATGGTGGATATTTTCTGCTTGTGAAAAATTTTCCTTGCGGCTTAATCGCTCGCGGCGCGCCCGGCAACCGGATTTCCGGAAGGCCAGGCGGCCGAAAGCAGTTTTGAAAGATGGCCGATCGGTTCGATGTCCTGGTGATTGGCGGCGGGATCGCCGGCGCCTCGGTCGCGGCCGAACTGGCCGCCGACCGCTCCGTGCTGGTGCTGGAGCGGGAACCCCAGGCCGGCTATCACGCCACCGGGCGCTCGGCGGCGCTGTTTTCCCAGATCTACGGCAACGCCGCGATCCGGGCGCTCTCGCGGGCGAGCCGCGCCTTTCTCTTCGACCCGCCCGACGACTTCGGCGAGACACCGCTGGTCCTGCCCCGCGGCGCCCTGCACGTCGCCCGCGCGGACCAGGCCGCGAGCTTCGAGGCGATGGCGTCCCTCCCAGACGTGGCCGCCGGGACCAGGCGGGTCGACGCGGCCGAGGCCCGGCGCCTCTCGCCGCTGCTGCGGGAGGGCTACGCCGCCCGGGCGCTCTACGAGGCCGACGCCCGGGATATCGACGTCCACGCCCTGCACCAGGGCTATCTGCGGCGGCTCCGCCGGCGGGGCGGCCGGATGACGTTGGGCGGCGAGGTCGAGGAACTCGCCTTCCGCGCCGGCGCCTGGCGCGCGCGCACGATCCACGGCGAGGTCGAGGCCCCGGTCGTGGTCGACGCCGCCGGCGCCTGGGCGGACCAGCTGGCGGCCCTGGCGGGGGTCCCGCCGATCGGCCTCACGCCCCGGCGCCGCACGGCGATCCTGGTGGAATGCCCGGATGCGCCGGGCATCGCCGCCTCGGCCATGACCATCGACATCGACGAGCGGTTCTATTTCAAGCCCGACGCCGGGCGCCTGCTGCTCTCGCCGGCCGACGAGACCGCGACCGACCCGTGCGACGCCCAGGCCGACGAAATGGATATCGCCCTGGCCGTGGACCGGGTCGAATTGGCGACGACCCTGACCGTTCGGCGGGTCCTGAGCAAATGGGCCGGCCTGCGCAGCTTCGTCGCCGACCGCAGCCCGGTGGTGGGGTTCGATCCGGCCGCGCCGGGATTCTTCTGGCTGGCCGGCCAGGGCGGCTACGGCATCCAGACCGCCCCGGCCATGGGGCGCCTGGCGGCGGCCCTGATCCGCGGCGAGCCCGCGCC
>JBBQGZ010000068.1:0-12386 GCA_038323535.1 Caulobacterales bacterium | reverse complement strand
CCGGCCTGGAAATCGAGGGTGACGGTGGCCTGAGGGCCCTGGCCCCGCGCGCCGACCACCATGGCCGCGGCGCCCGCGGCTTCTGGAGCGATGGCGCCGGCGTCGCCCATCGCCGACAGCGCCTTTTGGGCCTGGCGCAGGGTGGCGGTGAGCGATCCCCGCAGGCGCCCGTCGGGGCCGACGGTCAGGGTTCCGGCCCGCGCGTCGAGGACCGCGTCCCCCGCGTCGACCTCGATCCGCCGCACGGCCAGGGCGCCCCCGGCGCTCGTCCAGGCGCGCACCGCCGACGGCCAGTCCTCGCCGGCCAGGGCCCCGGCATGGGAATAGACCGCGTCGCCGATCCTGGTCACCGGCTTGCCCGCCGCGATCCGGCCCATCAGCCCGGAGAGCCGGACGCTCGCCTGTTTGAGCTCGACAAAGACCGCTCCCCGATCGCCGGGGCCCGGGCGGGTATGGAGATGGAATTCCCGGGCCGCGGTGACGAAGAAAGGCTCGGCGCCCGGCGGCGCGGCGAAGGTAAGGCCCTCGCCCTCGATCGAGAGGCGCGGCGGGCGCGCGCCGGCGTCGGACAGGCTGGCCCGCAGGACCCGCGCCTTGACCGCCACTGGCCCCCCTGACCGGCGGATGAAGGTGACGCCCTCCGGCGCGACGGCCACCCAGTGACCGGGCGAAAGGACGAAGGCCTCGGCCTTGAGGCGCGGCGCGGCCAAAATCCAACCGGAGCGCCCACGCAGCCGGGCGTCGGCGAGATCGAGATCCAGGCGGAAGGGAAAGCCCGATAGCGCCCGGCTTTTCCAGCTCACCTGGTAGCCCCCGCCGGCCAGGGAAGCGCGCGCGGTGTCCATGCGCCGCAGGGTTTCTCCGCTCATCCACATCCAGGCCAGGCTCCAGGCTCCGGCCGCCACGAACGCCAGGGCGAACGGCGCCCAGAGTCCCAGCCGCCTGGGCCGTTGTGGGCGGGCGCTCACGGCGTCACTCCTCGAGCAGCGCGGCCGAGGCGCCCTCCAATCTTTCCTGCAGCACGCGCATGAACTCTTGCCGGCTTAGTCCGGCGGAAATGGGGCTGAGAAACTCATAGACGATCGTCCCGGGCTGGCGAAGGAAGCCGTGGGCCGGCCAATGGACCCCGGAGTTGGTGGCCATGGGCGTGCAGGCCAGGCCCAGATCGCGATAGAGGGCGGCGATGCCGGGCTTGTAGTCGCCGGTTTCTCCGGGCGCCATGCGCGAGCCTTCCGGGAAGATCACCACCTGACGGCCCTGCGCTATGCGCGCGCGGGCGTCGGCCAACAGCTTGCGCAGCGCCTTGGCGCCACCCTCGCGGTCGACGACGATCATGCCGACCTTCCAGGAATACCAGCCGAAGAAGGGAATCCGCATCAGTTCCTTCTTCATCACGAAGCAGGCGTCGGCGAAGAGCGACAGGCACCCCCAGGTGTCGAACATGCACTGGTGTTTGGCGCCGATCAGGGCCGGGCCGGCGGCCAGGTGCTCGCGCCCCCTCACCTCGACCCGGACGCCGCAGATCGCGGCCAAGAGGGCGATCACGGTCTTGGCCCAGAACCGTGTGGCGGCGAGCATCCAGCCTCGGGGCGCCAGGAGCAGGGGCAGGAGGGCGATCGCCACGATCGCCGACCAGAGATAGAACAGGGCGACGAAAACCACGGATCTCGCCACGGTCATGGCGCGCCTGCCGATCGGGGCGCGGGGGCGCCGAGGCGGAGCACCCCCTCGCGGGCGAGAATCACCAGGTATTTGCAATACTCCACGATCATCCGCCGCGCGCCCTCCGAGGTGGCGCCCCAATGGCGGGCGTCGAGGGCGGATGTGACCACTGGATAGGCGGTGATGCGGGCGCCCGGAAGAGCGCCTCTGAGCTCCATCATCGCTCGGGGCATATGGTAGTCGGCGGTGACCAGGATCAGGGCGCGATAGCGCATGGCCCGCGCCCACTCGGCGGTTTCGCGGGCGTTGCCCACCGTGTCGGCGGCGGTGAAGCCCAGATCGACGCAGCAGTCGAACAGCGGCTTGGCGGCGCCGGTGACGCCCCAGACATCCTCGCGCGTGGCCCGCCGATTGACGCCCGAGACCAGGAGCCGCCGGCCCCTGTCGTTTTCCAGCAGCCGCGTCGCCGCTTCCAGGCGCCGGTCGGAGGCGCCGGTAAGAGCGACGATGCCCTCGGCCGCGGCCGGCTCTTCCGCCGGGGTGAGGCGGGCGAGGCGATCGGCGAAGGCCGTCAGCCCGCACGCCCAGATGAAGAGCAGGGCGAGAACGGCGGCGAGGCCTTTCACATCGCCCTTTCCAGCGCCGCCCGGGCGGCCGACCGCGCGGCGCCCGCGGCGATCAAGGCCGCGACCAGCGGCACGGGCGCCGCCGCGGCGAGATCGGCCCAGCCCAAAGGCGCCAGGGCCGTCACCCCTTTGTCGCCACCGAAGACGCGCCAGGCGGCCGCCGCCAGCATCGCGGCGATGGCGCCGGCGCTCGCGCCCCATGCGGCCAGGCGCCCCGAACGGGCCTGAAAGAGCCCGGCGATGAAGCCGTCGGTGGCGCCCAGGGTTCGCAGCAGCCGCGCCAAGTCGCGCGCCTGGGCGAGCCCCTGGCGGGCAGCCATCGCGGCGACCGCGCCGATGGCGATCGCGATCAGGGCGCCAAGAGCGGCGGCGGACAGGATCGCCACCGCGGCGGCGTGGATCAGGGGGCTGGTCTTCAGGCCATGGTCGTCCACGCTCGCGTCCAACCCCTCCGCCCGGAGCGCGCGGGCCATGTCCGTCGCGGTCGACGGCGAGCCCGGCGTGAAGGTCACCCCGAGCAGACGCGCGCCTGGAGTTCGGATGGAGGCCGGGCCGCCGGCGATCAGCCGGGCGACCAAGTCGTCCGCCGCGGCCGGATCCAAAGCCCGGGCGGCGCTGACGCCCCTGACGCCGAGCAAGGTCTCGGCCGTCCGCGCCTGGGCGGCCTCGGGGCTCTCCAGCCCAAAGGCGCGAACCGCCACCGTGGCCGAACCGTCCAGGCGGGCCCGCCAGCCGTCCGCCGCCCGTCCGGCGGCCAGGCCGCCGATAGCCCCCAGGCCGGCCGCGAAGGCGATCGCGCCGATCGCCGAGGCCGTGACCGCCCCCCGGCCACCGGTGGGCGGAAGGAGGGCGCAGAGACGCCGCCGTGTCGCCCGGCCGCTCATGACGCGGCCCGCTCGAAGGCTTCGATCGCCGCCACCCGCCCGTCGCGGAGATGCAAGACGGGCGCCCCCGAGCTAGCCGCCAGCCCCCGGTCGCGGGTCGCCATCAGCACCGTCGTTCCCGCGCCGTTGAGCTGGGCCAGCAGGCGAAGGATGCGCTGGCCGGACGCGGCGTCCACGCCGGCGGTGGGCTCGTCGGCGAGGAGGAGCTCGGGACGGCCGGCCACCGCCCGGGCTATCGCGAGACGGCGCCTGTATCCGGGCGAGAGCGCGCCGGGCATGGCGTCCCTGGCGCCGCCCAGCCCGACCCAGGCCAGGATCTCGGCGACCTCGTCGCCATAGTCCGCCGGTCTTCGCCCCTGGACGCGCGGCGCCAGGGCGGCATTGTCGAAGATCGAAAGGTGGTCCAAGAGCCTATCGTCCTGAAAGACCACGCCGATCCGCCGGCGGAGCAAGGGCCGCTCCTCGCGGCCCAGGGCGGACGCATCGCGCCCGAACAGCTGTATCCGCCCCGCCGATTGGGCTTGCGCCAGGGATATGAGCCCAAGGAGGGCGGTCTTGCCGCAGCCCGCGGCGCCGGTCAGGACGTGAAACGAGCCCGGGGCGAGAGCGAAGGAAACGCCCCTGAGGATGCCCGGATCATCGCCGCGGCGTAGCGACACCGCGTCGAAGCGCACCGCTGGGGCTGGCTGGGCGCGGATCTCGGTATCCGCCGACAGGGCCTGTGGGCTTGTGGGCATGGGAGCGGGAATGCGCGACCTCGTCGGGACGGCGTGCCGGTGTCCGATTCGCCGGCCATGATACCGGCCCGCCCCGGGCGCGCCACCCGCCATTTCATCGCCGGCGGCTGGAATCCGGCGGGCTAGCCGTGAGGTTGCGGATTGTTGAAGGGGTCGGGCAGGACGCCCGGCGGGGCCGGGCCGTTGACGCTGGGGTTTTGGCCGGGGATCGGCAGGACGCGCTGGGGCGCCGGGTCGGCGTTGGGGTCATAGGCGCGGTCGCTCGGAAGGCTTTCGGGCTGGTCATCCTTTTCGGCCCTGGCTTTCGCCTCGGCGGCGGCGCGCTGGTCGGCTTGGTACTTCGCCTTGGCCTTCTCGCCATAGAGGGGGGCTGGCTGGTCCAGAGGGCCGACCTTTCCGCAGGCGGTTGCCGACAGGGCCAGCAGGCCGGCGAGGATCCAGGGGGTTCGGGTCATTTTGAGGGTTTCCTTGCGGCGCGTGACGCGCGCCTGAACCTGCGGGTCGGAAGCCTTGGCGGGGGCTCGACAGACCCATACAGAATAAGCCGCCCGTCTTGGAGTCATCGGTCGAATGCCAAACGCCTCTCCAGTTGAACGTCCGGCGCGGCTGGCCGCGCTGGCGGCGGTGTCGGCCCTTCTCTACGCCGCCGCCGGCTGTTCGAATACACCCGGTGACCTGAGGCCCCTGGCCAAGGGCGCCATGGCCAAGCTGGAGATCAGCCGCGGGCCCGCCGCCGCCCCCGCCACGGCCTTCGCCGACGCGGCGGGCAACCCCCACACACTGGCGGAGTTCAAGGGCAAGGTCGCGGTGGTCAACCTGTGGGCCAATTGGTGCGCGCCCTGCAAGGCCGAGATCCCCAGCCTGGCCAAGCTCGGGACCGCCTATGCCGGCAAGGCCGTGGCGGTGATTCCCATCAGCCTGGGCAAGGGGGAGGACGAGACCGCCGGCCACGCCTTCATCGATCGCAACCCGCCGCTCGCCTTCTACACCGAACCGACCTACGCCCTGGCTTTCGCCTTCAAGCCGGTGGTCGAGAACATGCCCACCACCATCCTCTATGACCGCAAGGGCGTGGAGCGCGCCCGCTTGGCCGGCGGCGCCGACTGGTCCAGCCCCCAGGCCCGGGCGGTGATCGACTCGCTGCTGGCCGAGAAATAGGCCTGTTCGAGGGATTCGCGCGGTCTTTAGAACAGCACGCCGGTCTCGATCAGCCCGCGGGTCTGGCTGTCGGCCTGCCCGAGCGGGCCGAAGGCGAAGCCCGGGGTCGCGCTTTCGATCCTTGTGTAGGAGAGTTCCGCGCGCACGAAGAACACCTTGAACTGATAGGTCGGGGTCACGGTGAGCGACCAGGCTTGGCTCCCGGCGCCATAGAGCAGGCTGGGCGCGCCCAGGACGTTCTTGCCGGTCGAACTGATATACTCTCCACGAGCGGCCACGTTGAATTTGGGCGTCACGGCGTATTTCGCCAGGATGGCGCCGCCCGTGGTCGAAGCGTCATGGACGATGCCGGCCGACGGCGTCGCCGGCACGCGCGTATATTGAAAATAGGGGGTGATGGTCAAAGGGCCGGCGTTGTGGGTGAAGATGGCGTTGAAGATTTCGCCGTTGTTCTGGGCGATGGGAGTGGCGAAGCTCGATTGCGAGGAATGGTCGAAATTGCCGCCGCCGACGAGGGTCAGGGAATCCCGGGGGGTGAAGGCGTAGGTCACCAGGCCGGTGACCCAGTTGTACCGGTTGGAATAGAAACCGTCGTTCAGCGACACCGAAACCGTGACCGGCCCCTTCGAATAGTTGGCTTGTATGCCGCGGCTCACCGCCGGTTCCTGGTTCCACAGCAGGCCGCGCTCGATGTTCAGGTTCTCGAAGGTGAAGGTCGATTCGGCGCCGATCAGGGTCGGCAGCTTGCCGACGATGATATTGAACGACGCGCTGGGCGCGAACTTCAGGAAGGCTTGGGGCGCGACGCCGTAGGTGTCGCGGGTGATCTGGCTGGCCTTGAAATAGGGCGTGCCCAGCGAGGGCATGGAATAGGCCCCGACCTGGAGGAAGAATTGCACGGGGCCATCGGTCTTCTGCACGAACAGCTGCGCATTGCTGATATCCGCCCGCGTGTCCTGATCGCCTAGGGCGGCGTGGTCCTGGGTCAGCCCAAGGCCGCTCACCGCGCCGGTCACATAGATCTTGCCCAGCGGTCCGGCGTCGACGCTGGTGGGGTTGGGATCAGCCGACAGGGAAGCCCCCATGGCCGGCGTTCCCAACGGGTCGGCGCGGGCGCCTTGCGCGCCGGCGAGGGTGAGTACCGTCGCGAAGGCGCACAGCAGAAGCGTAGGGTTCGTCATCGCGAATCGACCTTTGCGGATTCGGCAGGCAGCAACGGGTGTGCCACTGACGTGGCGCGTGCCGGTCTTATCGGACTAGGCCGCGTAAAGAGTCGATGTGTATTGGTTACCTAAAGAATAAAGGATCTTTACGATCAGATCAGCATAAATGTCGTCAATCGTTGATGAACCGGTAGCCGACCCCGCTTTCGGTCACGATGTGGCGGGGGGACGAGGGGTCCGGTTCCAGTTTCTGGCGCAGGTGCCCGACGAACACCCTTAGATACTGGACGTCGGCGGCATGAGCCGGCCCCCAGACGGCGGTCAAAAGTTGCTGATGGGTCAGCACCCGGCCCCGCCCTTCCACCAGCCGCGCCAGGAGTTCGTATTCGCGCGGAGACAGCTTGACGCCTTCCCCCTCCCGCGTGACCAGGCGTTGGATCAGATCGATCCGCAGGGCGCCCGCCTCGACGATGGGCGCGGCCCCGACGCTGCTCAGGCGGTTGCGAGCGGCCACCCGCAGGCGCGCCAGGAGTTCGCCGACGCCGAAGGGCTTTTCCACATAGTCGTCGGCGCCCAGGTCCAAGGCGTCGATCTTCTCTATCTCCATGTCCCTCGCCGACAGAATGATGATCGGCCCCTCGTAGAACACCCGGGCGCGAACCAGGGCCTGCTTGCCGTCCATGTCGGGCAGGCCGAGATCGAGGATGACCGCGTCGGGCGGGCGCTTGGCGATCATCGCGAGGCCCTCGGCGGCGGTGTCGGCCCGCAACGGCTCATAGCCCGCCGCTTCCAGGGCGGGAGCCAGGAACCGATGGATTTGGGGCTCGTCGTCGATCACCAGAACGCGCGGCTTTTGAGCGGACATCCCTAGGGGCTTTCGGCGGGCATCGGCGCGGGCGGCGCCTTGCGCAGGCTGATCAGAATGCGCGTGCCTCGGGCGCCATGGATGGGACTCGCCGCCGCGATGCGGCCGCCCATCGCCTCGACGAACCCCTTGGCGATCGACAGGCCCAACCCCGCGCCCTTGCGGTCCTTCGGCGCGCGATCCGAGGGTTCCTCCAGGCGGCGGAATCGCTCGAAGACCCGTTCGATGTCGACCTTGGGGATACCGGGCCCCTCATCCTCGATGGAGATCACCACATTGGCCCGGTCCTCATAGACCGCGACCTCGATCGGCAGGCCGTCGGGGCTGTATTCGATCGCGTTCTCCAGGATGTTGACGACGGCCTGTTCGAGCAGGCTCTGGTCGAGCGGCGCCGCGCTCAGCTCGGCCGGAAAATCACGCACCACGGCGCGGTGGCCGAGCCGGCGCTCCACCCGCCGGATCGCGCCGGCCAGGACGTCGCGCACATCGGTCCACTCGGTGCGCGTCGTCAGCGCGCCCCCCTCGAGCCGGGTCATGTCCAACAGGTCGCCGACGTAGCGGTTGAGCCGCTCGGCCTCCTCCCGAATGCTGACCAGGAGGTCGGCGCGGGTCTCGGGCTTGAGGGTGGGGTCATAGTCGATCAGGGTCGTGGCCGCCCCCATCACCGTCGAGAGCGGCGTGCGAAGGTCATGGCTGATCGAGTTCAGCAGGGCCGCCCGCAGCTTGTCGGACCGGCGCAGGGCCTCGTTCTCCACCGTCGCCGCCGCCAGTTCGGCCCGTTCCAGCGCCACCGCGCCCTGGTCGAGCAGGGCGGCGACCAGACGCTCCTCGTCCAGGCCCCCGCGCGGATCGACTTCCACCCCCGCCACCCCGGCGCGCCCCCGCACGCCGATCAGCGGGCGGAAGGTCCAGCCGATCTGAGGCAGGGTGCCGGTGCCCGCCCCCGCCGCCTCGCGCTTGTCCCACGCCCAGCGGGCCGCGGTCATGTCGGCGGTGGTCAGCGCGACCGCGGCCGGAGCGCTGGCCGCCAGGATCAGGTCCTCCGCCTTGGGCAGAAGCACGACCGACCGGCCCGCCGCCGCGGCGGAGGCCTGTTCGGCGAGCGCCTGGGCGGCGTCCTGAAGCGTCGCGGCGGCCGATAGCCTGCGGCTCGCCGCCAGCAGGGCCGTCACGGCCGAGGCCCGGCGCGAGGAAAGCCGCGCCTGATCGCGCACCCGGCCCGTCAGCCAGCCGGTGGCGCCGGCCACGGCGATGAAGATGGCGAAGGTCAGGATATCGGTGGCGTGGCCGATGACGAAGGTGAAACGCGGCTCGAGGAAGAAGAAGTTGTAGCAGGCGATGGCGGCCGTCGCCGCGAGCAAGGCCGGCCTCAGGCCCCACGCCAGGCCCGCGATCAGCACGCTGGCCAGGAAGATCATCCCGAGATCCGCGCCGGTCGTGTAACGGTCGAGCAACGCCGCCAGGCCGCTCATCGCCGCCACCAGCGTCACGGCGCCCAGATAGCCGACGCCATCGCCGGCCTTGCGCCCCTTGGCCGACGCCGGCTCCGCGGAATCGGCGTCCGGCGCGCCGGGGCCGACGAAATGAAGCGCCGCGCCGCCGGAACGGCGCAGGAGGGCATAGTCCAGGGAGCGGCCGGTGACCACGCGCCACAAGCTGTCGGGCGACTTGCCCATGACGATCTGGGTGACATTGTTGCGCCCGGCGAAGGCCAGGACGGCGGTCGGCACGTCGTCGCCGGTGAGCACGACCGTCGTGGCGCCCAGTTGCTCGGCGGCCTTGAACGCCTCGGCGATCCGGCGCGCCGAACGGGCGTCTCCGGTCGGCCGGTTGGGTCGCTCGACGTGGGCGACCGTCCAGGGCGCGTCCTTCATCAGATCGGCGAGCCTGCGGCCGGCGCGCACCAGGGCGCCGGCCGTCCCGTCGCCGGCGATCAGGACCAGGATCCGTTCGCCCGCCGCCCACGGCCCCTCGATGCCCTGACGCCGCATGGCGCCGACCATCTGGTCGTCCACTGTCTGGGCGGCCCGCCGCAAGGCCATCTCCCGAAGAGCGGTGAGGTTCTCCGGCTTGAAGAAATTGTCCGACGCCAGGCGGGCCGTTTCCGGCACATAGACCTTGCCGGCGTGCAGCCGTTCGCGCAGTTCGGCCGGCGTCAAATCCGCCAGTTCGATCTCGTCGGCGGCCGACAGGGCGGAGTCGGGAACCGTCTCGCGGACCCTCACCCCGGTCACCTTCCACACAACGTCGACCAGGCTCTCCAGATGCTGGACGTTGAGCGTGGTCCATACGTCGATGCCGGCGGCCAGCAGCTCCTCCACGTCCTGCCAGCGCTTGGGGTGGCGCGATCCGGGCGCGTTGGAGTGGGCGTACTCATCCACCAGCAGCAGGCCCGGCTTGCGGGCCAGGGCGCTGTCGAGGTCGAACTCCAGGAGCTGGCGCCCGCGGTATTCGACCGGCCGGCGGGGAAGGACCTCCAGCCCCTCGAGCAGGTCCTCGGTTTCCCGGCGGCCGTGGGTTTCGACCACCCCCACCACGACGTCCTCGCCCTCGCGCTTGCGGCGGCCGCCGGCGCTCAGCATCTCGAAGGTTTTGCCCACCCCCGGCGCCATGCCGAGATAGACCTTGAGTCGTCCGCGCCCTTGCCCCCTGGCGTGCGCCAGGAGCGCATCGGGATCCGGGCGGATTGGCTCGTCGTGCGTCATCACCCCTTAGGTTGGGCCACCGGATAGCGCGCGTCGAGGGCGCGGTTGACGGCCAGGACGTTCACGCGCGGCTGGCCGATGAAACCGAGCCAGGCATCCTGCCGGTTGGCGTCGATGACGGCCTGGATTTCTTCGGCGGCCACGCCGCGATGGGTGGCGATGCGGGCGGCCTGCATGTGGGCGTTTTGCGGCGAGACGTCGGGGTCCAGGCCGCTGGCGGAGGTGGTCACCGCGTCGGCGGGTATGGGGGCGCCGCCAGCGTCCCTGGCGATGGCGATCGCGTCGACCTTCACCCGATCGATCAGCTTCTTGTCCAGGGGACCCAGGTTGGAGCCCGCGGAGTTCATCGGGTCATAGCCGCTTCCGGCCGCCGACGGCCGGGGGTGCAGGTATTCCGGCCTCGCGAAGCCCTGGGCCAGCAGCCGAGAACCGATCACATGGCCGCCGGCGTCCCGGGCCAGGCTCCCGCCGGCCTGATCGGGGAAGGCGACCCCCGCGATGGCGGTCAAGGCCAGGGGGTAGCCGAGGCCCAGCACCAGGGTGAACAGCGCCATCGTCACGACGGCCGGGCGAATGAGCTGAAACATCGGATTGGCCTCCTAAGCGAGATTGACGGCGTGGATCAGCAGATCGAGCGCCTTGATGCCGATGAAGGGGGCGATCACACCGCCCAGGCCGTAGATCAGCAGGTTGCGTGACAAGAGCGCGCCCGCGCCGATCGCCCGATAGCGGACCCCGCGCAAGGCCAGCGGGATGAGTGCGATGATCACCAGGGCGTTGAAGATCACCGCCGACAGGATCGCGCTGTGCGGATTGGAAAGCCGCATGATGTTGATCGCGCCCAGCGCCGGCAGGGCGACCACGAACATTGCCGGGATGATCGCGAAATATTTGGCCACGTCGTTGGCGATCGAAAAGGTGGTCAGGGCCCCGCGGGTGATCAGCAGCTGCTTGCCGACCTCGACGATCTCGATCAGCTTGGTGGGGTCGCTGTCCAGATCGACCATGTTGCCGGCCTCGCGGGCGGCCTGGGTGCCGGTCTGCATGGCCACGCCCACGTCGGCCTGGGCCAGGGCCGGGGCGTCGTTGGAGCCATCGCCGCACATCGCCACCAGCCGGCCCTTGCCCTGCTCCTCGCGGATCAGGCGCAGCTTGTCCTCCGGCGTCGCCTCGGCCAGGAAATCGTCCACCCCCGCTTCGGAGGCGATGGTGGCGGCGGTGACCGGATTGTCGCCGGTGATCATCACCGTCCGCAGGCCCATGCGGCGCAGGTCGGCGAAACGATCCTTCACCCCGGGCTTGACCACGTCCTTAAGGTGGATGACCCCCATCAGTTTGCCGTCCTGGGCGCAGGCCAGGGGCGTCCCGCCCGACCGCGAAATACGGTCCACCGCGGCGACGACTTCGCTGGGAACCTCCTGGAGCGTGAGGCCGACCAGCCTATAGATGGCGTCCACCGCGCCCTTGCGCCATTGGCCTTCGGCGCTGTCCAGGCCCGAGAGGCGGGTCGTGGCGCTGAAGGGGATCGAGGTCGCGTCCGTCGGGGCTAGCTCGGTCAGCCCGTGTTTTTCCCGGGCCAGTTCGAGGATGGAGCGGCCTTCGGGGGTCTCGTCGGCGAGGGAGGCCATGACGGCCGCCCGCAGGGCCCGCTCGTCCGGCACCCCCGGCGCGGCGATGATCTCGGTGGCCAGGCGGTTGCCGAAGGTGATGGTGCCCGTCTTGTCCAGTAGCAGGGTGTCGACGTCCCCGGCCGCCTCCACCGCCCGCCCCGAGGTGGCCAGGACGTTGACCTTCAGCAGGCGGTCCATACCCGCGATGCCGACCGCCGACAGCAGGCCGCCGATGGTGGTGGGGATGAGGCAGATGAAGAGGGCGCCCAGGACGATCGGGTCGAGCCTGACGCCGGCGTACCCACCCAGACCCAACAGGGTGAACACCGCGATCATGAACACCAGGGTGAGGCCGGCCAGGAGCACCGCCAGGGCGATCTCATTGGGCGTCTTGCGGCGGTTCGCGCCCTCGACCATGGCGATCATGCGATCGAGGAAGCTGGATCCGGGTCCCGAGGTGACACGCACCTTCAACCAGTCCGAGACGACCGTAGTGCCGCCGGTCACCGCCGAACGGTCGCCACCGCTCTCGCAGATAACCGGCGCGGATTCTCCGGTGATCGCCGATTCGTTCACCGAGGCCACGCCCTCGATGATCTCGCCATCGGCGGGCATCACATCGCCGGCCTCCACCAGCACCACATCGCCTGGTTTCAGTTCGTGGGAGGCGGTCAGAACGGTCAGGCCGGTGGACATGTCCTTGATCAGCTTGGCCTGGGTGGTGACGCGGGCGGCGCGCAGGCTGTCGGCGGCCGCCTTGCCGCGGCCCTCGGCGACGCTTTCGGCGAAGTTGGCGAACAGCACGGTCACCCACAGCCAGACCGCGATCCGCACCGCAAAACCGACAGGTTGGCCGGCCGCAGACAGCGAGATCGCCGAGGCGGTCGACAGCGCCGCCACCATTTCGGTTGCCAGGATGACGGGATTGCCGACCAGGCGGCGCGGGTCGAGCTTCCGGACGGCATCGCCGAGGGCC
>JBBQGZ010000067.1:0-12477 GCA_038323535.1 Caulobacterales bacterium | reverse complement strand
GCGCACCTTGGAGGTGTCGAGCCACGGCAGGGCGAAGAGCACCCCGATCGAGCCGGCCAGGGCGAGCACGCCCATCAGCTTGTCCGGGATCGCGCGCAGGATGGCGTAGAAGGGCAGCAGGTACCACTCCGGCACGATGTGCGCCGGGGTGACCAAGGGATTGGCCGGAACCGCGTTGTCGACCTTGCCCAGCGCGTCGGGCAGATAGAAGACGAAGACGGCGAACAGGATCATGAACAGCGCCACGGCGAAGCCGTCCTTGACCGTGTAATAGGGGTGGAAGGCGACGGTGTCGGACTTGCTCCTGACGTTGACGCCGGTGGGATTGTTGTTGCCGGGCACATGCAGGGCCCAGATGTGCAGGGCGACCACGGCGGCGATCACGAAGGGCAGCAGATAGTGCAATGAGAAGAAGCGGTTGAGAGTCGGATCGTCCACCGAATAGCCGCCCCACAGCAAGGTGGTGATCGGCTTGCCGATCAGGGGAAAGGCGCCCAGCAGGTTGGTGATAACCTTGGCCCCCCAGAAGCTCATCTGCCCCCAGGGCAAGACATAGCCCATGAAGGCGGTCGCCATCATCAGCAAATAGATCACGCAGCCCAGCAGCCAGAGCACCTCGCGCGGGGCTTTGAACGAGCCGTAGTAGATGCCCCTGAGGATATGGATGTAGACCGCCACGAAGAACATCGAGGCGCCGTTGGCGTGGAGCCCGCGGATCAGCCAGCCGTAGTTCACGTCGCGCATGATGTGCTGCTCGACGGAAATGAAGGCCCCGGCGCCGCTGGGGTCATAGTGCATGGCCAGGACGATGCCGGTGACGATCTGAACCGCCAGGCAGAAGGAGAGGATGCCGCCGAAGGTCCACCAGTAGTTGAGGTTGCGCGGGGTGGGGTAGGCCATCAGGTCGGCGCTGAAGCGGATCACCGGCAGGCGGGTGTCCAGCCACCGCTCCATGGCCGATTTCGGCTCGTAGGTCGAAGGTCCGCTCATCGCTGTCCCTAGCCGATCTTGACTCTGGTGTCGCTGAGGAAGGTGTAGTCGGGCAGGTAGAGGTTCTTCGGCGCCGGGCCTTTGCGGATTCGCGCGGCGGTGTCGTAGACCGAGCCGTGGCACGGGCAGAGCCAGCCGCCGTACTCGCCCTGGGCGAAGGTCGGCACACAGCCCAGATGGGTGCAGCTGGCCAGCACGATCAGCCATTCCTCGTGGCCGGGCTTGACGCGCGAGGCGTCCGTCGCCGGGTCCTTCATCGGGGCGTGGTCGTCGGCCTTGGCGGCGGCGATCTCCTTGGGCGTGCGGTGGCGGATGAAAACCGGCTGCTTGCGCCAGGCGATGGTCACCTCCTGGCCCAGCGCCACCTTGCCGAGATCGTATTCGAGCGACGCCAGGGCCAGGGTGTCGGCGGCGGGATTGAGCTGATCGATCAACGGCCAGGCCACCGCCGCGGCCCCGCCGACCGCCGCGCTCACCGCCATGATGTTGATGAAATCACGCCGGCTGGGCTCCGCCACGCCGGGGGCCGGATCGGAAGCGGGCTGCGCCAGGCTGTCGGCCAATTTGAACTCCACCCTCGATGCGGTCGGTTTCGCTTAGAGTGCGTCCGCCCGCTTTTCAACCGGGCATTCGCCGAAACATCGCCCGCCGCGACCGGGCGCGCCGCCGGCGGGAGAGATTGACCCTGGACGGCGTCGCCCGGGCCGTTCATGCGTTTCCTCGACCATGGCCCAACCCGCCCAACCGATCGAACACCTGGTCATCTTCGGCGCCACCGGGGATCTCGCCGGGCGGATGCTGCTGCCGGCGCTCTATTTCCTCGACCTCGACGGCCTGCTCCCGCCAGGGTTGAAGATCATCGGCTCGGCGCGGGCGCCGATGGGCCGCGCATCCTACGTCGAACGGGTGCGCGCGGCCCTGGCGGAGCGAACCGAGTGGCTGGACGAGACGGCCTGGTCGCGGTTCTCCGCCCGGCTCGACTATTGCCCAGCCGATGTCGTCCAGCCATCGACCCTGGCGACTCTCGCGGAGACGCTCGGCGACACGCCGACGGTCTACTACCTCGCCCTCTCCCCCAGCCTCTACGGGGCGGCCTGCGCGGCGCTCGACGCCGCGGGCGTCGCCTGCCGGGAGTGCCGGATCGTGCTGGAAAAACCCATCGGCCGGGATCTGGAAAGCTCGCGCGCGATCAACGCCGAGGTCGCCCGGGCCTTCGAGGAGCGCCGGGTCTTCCGCGTCGATCACTACCTCGGCAAGGAGACCGTCCAGAACCTGATCGCGCTTCGCTTCGCCAACACCCTGTTCGAACCCCTGTGGAACAACCTGGCCATCGACCATGTCCAGATCACCATCGCCGAGACCGACGGGGTGGGCGAGCGGTGGGGCTATTACGACGAATACGGCGCCCTGCGCGACATGGTGCAGAACCACATGCTCCAGCTCCTCTGCCTGGTGGCCATGGAGCCGCCGGCCGACGCGGGCGCCGATTCGATCCGCGACGAAAAGGTCAAGGTGCTCAAATCCCTGCGCCGCTTCGGCGTTAACGGCGACCATTCGCTGAGCGTCCGGGGCCAGTACCGCGGCTACGCCGAGGAGACGGGCCGCCCGTCCTCCACCGAGACCTTCGTCGCCTTGCGCGCCGACATCGACAACTGGCGCTGGGCGGGCGTCCCCTTCTATCTGCGCACGGGCAAACGGATGCCGGAGCGCCGCACCCAGATCGTCATCCAGTTCAAATGCCTGCCGCACTCGATCTTCGGGGCGGGGGCCAGGGAGGACCTGATCGCCAACCGCCTGGTGATCGATCTGCAGCCGGACGAGGACATCTCCCTGCTGCTGATGAACCGGCGCCCGGGCCTGACCGGGACGCGCCTTCAGGCCCTGCCGCTCAGCCTCTCGCTCACCGGCGGCGGGCGCCGGCGGATCGCCTATGAGCGGCTGTTGCTGGATGTCCTGGCCGACCACCCGGCCCTCTTCGTGCGCCGCGACGAGGTGGAGCTGGCCTGGGCCTGGATCGACGCGGTGGCCGATAGCTGGGCCGACCTCGATCTCGCCCCCAAACCCTATGCCGCCGGGAGCTGGGGGCCGGTGGGCGCCCTGGGGCTCCTGGAACGCTCGGGCCGAGCGTGGCTGGATGAATAGGATCGAGCCCTTCGCGAACCGCGAGGCCCTGGCCGACGCGGCGGCGGATGTGATCGGCCAGGCGCTCGGCGCGCCTGGCGCCCGCGCCTTCGTCGCCACCGGCGGCGCCTCGCCGGGTCCGACCTACGACCGGCTGGCCACGCGCGACCTGGACTGGGGCCGGATCACGGTCACCTTGAGTGACGATCGCTGGGTCGACGCGACCTCGCCGGAAAGCAACGAGAAACTGGTGCGCGACCGATTGCTCGTCGGGCGCGCGGCCGAGGCGCGATTTCTGGCGTTGAAGGGCCGGGGCGCCTCGCCGGAGGAAGACGCCGCCGCCGCCGAGGCGGGTCTGCGCGCTCTTCTTCCTTTCACCGCCGTCCTGCTGGGCATGGGGCCCGATGGGCACATCGCATCCCTGTTCCCGGGCGCGCCGGATCTCGCCGAGGTTCTGGCCCCCGATGGCGAGCGGCTGTGTGTGGGGGTCGCCACGGCCGGCCAGCCGCCGTTCCTGCCCCGGATCAGCCTGACCGTCGCCGCCCTCATCCAAAGCCGACTGATCGTCCTCTTGATCAGCGGCGAGGCCAAGCACGCCGTGGTCGAACGGGCTTTGGCGGACAGCGCCCATGCCCCGCCGGTCGCCGCGGTGCTTCGCCAGGAACGATCACCCGTCCGCATCCTCTGGGCGCCCTAACCGCGCGACCGCCGCGCGGGCGGCGGGATCGAGGCCCAGGCCGCCGGCCTCCAGGTGGGCGACGATCTCGCGCCGCATCCGCGGATCCCAGAAGCGGCGAAGATGATCCTCCACCCCCGCCACGGCCGCCGCCTCCCCCTGGGCGTGGAAGAATTTGCCGATCTGGTTGGCCATATGGACGAGGCGGGCGGGGTCCATGCCGCGCGCTACTCCACGGCGGCCGTGATCCGGCGGGCCTGGCGGTTCTGGGCCTCGGCGCTCTCCTGCCAGGCCGACGGCCCGTTGGAGGGGGAGACCTGGACGGCGGTGACCTTGTATTCGGGGCAGTTGGTGGCCCAGTCGGAAAATTCCGTGGTCACCACATTGGCCTGGGTCGAGGGGTGGTGGAAGGTGGTGTAGACCACCCCCGGAGAGACCCGTTCGGTGACCAGGGCGCGCAGGGTGGTTTCGCCGGCGCGGCTGGCGAGCCTCACCCAGTCGCCATCCGCCACGCCGCGCTCCTCGGCGTCGTGAGGGTGGATCTCCAGACGATCCTCCAGGTGCCACGCCACGCTCGGGGTGCGCCGCGTCTGAGCCCCGACATTGTATTGCGACAGGATGCGCCCCGTGGTGAGCAGCAAGGGGAATCGCGGCCCGGTCTTCTCGTCGGTAGCGACATATTCGGTGAGCATGAAGCGCCCGGCGCCGGCGGTGAAGGCGCCGATGTGCATCACCGGCGTTCCTTCCGGGGCCGCCGCGTTGCACGGCCACTGGATCGAGCCCAATTCGTCCAGACGATCGAAGGAGACGCCCGCGAAGGTCGGGGTGAGGGCGGCGATCTCGTCCATGATCTCGCTCGGGTGGCCGTAGGCCATCGGATAACCCAGGGCGTTGGAGAAAAGCTGGGTGATTTCCCAGTCGGCGTAGCCGTTGCGCGGCGCCATCACCTTGCGCACCCGTTGGATGCGCCGCTCGGCGTTGGTGAAGGTGCCGTCCTTTTCCAGGAAGGTCGAGCCCGGCAGGAAGATATGGGCGTAGGAGGCGGTCTCGTTGAGGAAGAGGTCCTGCACCACCACGCATTCCATGGCTGCCAGGCCCGCCGCCACATGGCGGGTGTTGGGGTCGGACTGGAGGATGTCCTCGCCCTGGATGTAGAGGGCCTTGAACGAGCCGTCGGCGGCGGCGTCCAGCATGTTGGGGATGCGCAGGCCCGGCTCAGGGTCGAGGCCCACGCCCCACAGGCTCTCGAACAGGGACCGGGTCGTCTCCTGGGAGATATGCCGATAGCCGGTGAGTTCGTGGGGGAAGGAGCCCATGTCGCAGGCGCCCTGGACGTTGTTCTGCCCGCGCAGGGGGTTCACCCCCACCCCTGGCCGGCCCAGATTGCCCGTGGCCATGGCGAGGTTGGCGATGGCCATCACCGCCGTCGTCCCCTGGCTGTGTTCGGTGACCCCCAGGCCATAGTAGATGGCGCCGTTGCGCGCGCCGGCGTAGAGCCGCGCGGCGGCGCGAAGATCGGCGGCCGGGACGCCGCTCACGGCCTCCACCGCTTCGGGGCTGTTGACCGGAAGGGCGACGAAGGCGGCCCAGGCCTCGAAGGCCTCGACATCGCAGCGGGCGCGCACGAAAGCCGTATCGACCAGCCCCTCGGTGACGACCACATGGGCCAGGGCGTCCAGGACGGCGACATTGGTCCCAGGCCTCAGGGCCAGGTGATGGGCCGCCTCGATGTGCGGGGTGCGAACCAGGTCGATGCCGCGCGGATCGACGACGATCAGCTTGGCGCCCGCGCGCAGCCGCCGCTTGAGGCGCGAGGCGAACACCGGATGGGCGTCGGTGGGATTGGCGCCGATGATCACGACCACGTCGGCATGGTCGACCGAATCGAAATCCTGGGTGCCCGCCGAGGTCCCGAACGTCCTTTTCAGCCCATAGCCGGTCGGCGAGTGGCAGACCCGGGCGCAAGTGTCGACGTTGTTGTTATGGAGGGCGGCGCGGACCAGCTTCTGCACCAGATAGGTCTCTTCGTTGGTGCACCGCGAGGAGGTGATGGCCCCGGCCGACCCGCGCCCGTGCGTCGCCTGGATGCGCTTGAACTCGGCGGCCGTGTGGGCGATGGCCTCGTCCCAGGAGACTTCCCGCCAGGGGTCGCAAATCGCATCGCGGATCATCGGCTCGAGGATTCGCTCGCGGTGGCTGGCGTAGCCCCAGGCGAAGCGGCCCTTAACGCAGCTGTGGCCGTGGTTGGCCTTGCCCTCCTTCCACGGGACCATGCGCGCCACCACCTCCCCGCGCATCTCCGCCTTCAGGGCGCAGCCAACGCCGCAATAGGCGCAGGTGGTCACCACCGAACGGTCCGGAGCGCCGACCTCGACGAGGGATTTTTCGATCAGGGCGTCGGTGGGGCAGGCTTGGACGCAGGCCCCGCAGGAAACGCACTCGGAGGCGAAGAAGGGCTCATCCTGGCTGGCGGACACCCTGGAGGAAAACCCCCGCCCGGCGATGGTGAGGGCCAGGGTCCCCTGCACCTCGTCGCAGGCGCGCACGCAGCGCGAGCAGACGATGCAGCCGGCCGGGTCGAAGGTGAAATAGGGGTTGGAGTCGTCGACGGCGGCGGCGAGATGATCCGCGCCGCCCTCGCCATAACGCACCCGCGTAACCCCCGCCCGCGCGCCGGCGTCGGCGATCTCGCGGTTGAATCGGTCCGGCGCGTGGTCGGAGAGATAGAGTTCCATCACCCCATGTCGCAGGCGCTGGACGCGCTCCGAACACGTTCGCACCGCCATCCCCTCGGCGACAGGGGTGGTGCAGGACGCCGGCGCCCCTCCCCTCCCCTCGATCTCTACTAGGCACAAGCGGCAGGACCCGAACGCCTCCAGGGAGTCAGTGGCGCAGAGTTTAGGAATATCGATCCCCGCCAGGGCGGCAGCGCGCAGGATCGACGTCCCCTCCGGGACAGTGACCTCGACCCCATCGATCGTGAGGCCGACAGTGGTCTCGGCGGCGGTGGCGGGCGTTCCAAGATCGCGTTCGGGGACGAAGGGCATGAAGCTATCCTAAACCTCTCTCCCCTTGATGGGGAGGATGGACTTTTCCTTGAACGGGACGGGTCACGACCCTGGTCAGACAATCACGCATCAAGTCAGACAATCGCTCATAAGGTGGGCTCGACACGGCATTCACCACGCAGGGTCGGCGGCAGACATGGAAAACGGCGCCCGTGACACGCTGCTAGATCGACTGGCGGAGGCGGTCGGATCGGTTACGCCCGCGCACCCGACGCGGGTCGCCATCGACGGACCGCCCGCCGCCGGCAAGACCACGCTGGCCGACGAACTCGCCGTCCTCCTGCGCGCCCAAGGCCGCAACGTCATCCGCGCGTCGATCGAGGGCTACCTTTTCCCCAAGGCGCAGCGCTATCGGCGGGGCTTGTACTCCGGCGAAGGCTGCTATCACGACAGCTTCGACTACGACGCGCTGCGCCGGGTCCTGCTCGATCCGCTGGGCCCGGGCGGGAACCGAAGGTTCCAGCTGGCGGCCTACGACCGCCGCACGGACACGACACCGTTCCAGCCGGTCAGGACGGCGCCCGCCGACGCCGTGCTGGTCTTCGAGGGCGTTTTCCTCCTGCGCCCGGAGCTGATCGACCGGTGGGACCTGAGCATCTTCGTGTCGGCCGCGTTCGAGGAGATACTGGATCGGGCCCGGACGCGAGACCTGACGGCGTACGGAACCGTTACCGAGGTCGAGCGTCGCTTCCGCGAGCGCTACATACCCGCCCAGCAGCTCTATTTCGACGCAGCCCGCCCGACTGATCACGCCGATATCGTCGTGCACAACGACAAGCCCCACGAGCCGGCATGGGAGCCCCGAAAACTCTGATCGACGCCTTCGTCGGGCAGCGTGCGGCGCGATTGAACGACCTCGCCAGGCGGTCGAAGGGCATGTTCCGGTGGCCCGGACCCGGCCTCATGGACGCACCGGAGGTGCGGAATATCTTCACGAGCGCCATGACCGCCGTCGGGACCAGTGGAGAACGGGCCGTCAATTGGTGGTCCGATGGAGGTAAGGTCCGCTCCCCACCCTCCTGAGTTACTCGGAATGTCTGCCAACGGGCACGAACTTGACGAGCTTTCGCTAGCCATCCGGGGCAGTTGGGTGGGTCAAGCGTCAGATTTCATCCACTCGGATAAGGTGTTCGAAGGGCCTCCCTCTCACCATCCAAAATCCTCCGGAAAATGCGTGATCGCGCTCATCACCGGGTAGGGGGTGAAGCCGCCCAGGGCGCAGAGGGAGCCGAACTTGAGGGTGTGGCAGAGGTCTTCGACCAGGGCGAGGTTGGCGGCCACGTCGACGCCCTCGATGATCCTCTGGAGGGTCTCGGCCCCGCGCACCGAGCCGATGCGGCAGGGCGTGCATTTTCCGCAGCTTTCGATGGCGCAGAATTCGAAGGCGAAGCGGGCCTGGGCGGCCATGTCCACGGTGTCGTCGAAGACCACGATCCCGCCGTGGCCGATCAGGCCGTCGCGGGCCGCGAAGGATTCGTAGTCATAGAGCGTGTCGAAGAGGGCGGGCGGGAAGTATGCCCCCAGAGGCCCGCCACACTGCACCGCCCTCACCGGCCGGCCACTGGCCGTTCCGCCCCCGATCCCCATGACGATGTCCCCCAAGGTCAGGCCGAAGGGCGCTTCATAGAGGCCCGGATGTTTCACATTCCCGGCGAGTTGGATCGGCTGGGTTCCCCGCGATCTGCCCACGCCCAGGGCCGCGTAGGCCTCGCCGCCGTGAGCCAGGATCCAGGGGGCCGTCGTCAGGGTGAGGACGTTGTTGACCACGGTGGGGCGAGCGAACAGCCCCTTGTGGGCCGGGAGCGGCGGCTTGGCGCGCACCTGGCCGCGCTTGCCTTCCAGGCTTTCGAGGAGCGCCGTCTCCTCGCCGCAGACATACGCCCCGGCGCCGACGCGCAACTCCAGATCAAACCCGTCGAGCACTCCGCCGGCGCGCGCCACCTCGATGGCCGCCGCGAACGCGCGGTTGGCGTGGGGATATTCGGACCGCGAATAGGCCAAGCCCTTGGCCGCCCCCACGGCGTGGCCGGCGATGAGCATCCCCTCGATCAGGGCGAAGGGATCGCCCTCCATGATCATCCGATCGGCGAAGGTCCCGCTGTCGCCCTCGTCGGCGTTGCAGACGATGTATTTGGGCGCGCCGGGGGCCTCGGCGACGGTCTTCCATTTGACTCCGGCGGGAAATCCCGCGCCGCCCCGGCCGCGCAGGCCCGAGAGAGTCATGACTTCGAGAATGGCGGCGGGGCCGATCTCGCGCGCCCGCTCCAGGCCGGCGAGGCCGCCGTGGGCGCGGTAGTCGTCCAGGGAGGCGGGGTCGACGACGCCGCAGCGGGCGAAGGTGATCCGCGTCTGACCCGCGAGCCAGGGGTGATCCTCCGGGCGGCCGATGCGCAGGGGGTGCGGGCCGCCGTCGAGGAAGTCCGCCGCGAACAGGCTGGCCACGTCGCGCGCCGCCACCGGCCCATAGGCGATCCGCCCCTCCGCCGTCTCCACCTCGACCATCGGCTCCAGCCAGAAGAGGCCCCGCGAGCCGTTGCGCACGACGTCCACCGCCAAGCCCAGGCGGGCGGCTTCGTCGGCGATCGCGCCGGCGACGGCTTCGGCGCCGACGGCCAGGGCGGCGGCGTCCTTAGGGACGAAGACGCGCGTCACGCCCGCGCCGCCTCGGTCAGGGTCATGCCGTCGAGCCGGCCGAGGGGCTCGCCGTCGACCAGGGCGGCGGGGGAGACGGCGCACAGGCCCAGGCAATAGACCCCTTCGACCGTCACCGCCCCGTCCGCCGTCGTCCCGCCCCAGTCCACCCCGAGCGCCGCCAGCAGAAAGGCCCCGGCCGCGTCGCCGCCCATGGCTTGGCAGGATTCGGCGCGGCAGACCTTGACCACCCGCCGCCCCGGCGGGACCCGGCGGAAATCATGGTAGAAGGTCATGGCTCCATGCACCTCGGCGCGGCTGAGGTTGAGCGCCTTGGCCGTGAGCGCGACCGCCTCGCGCGGCACGCATCCGAAAACCTCTTGCAGGGCATGGAGGATCGGCAGGACGGCGCCGTCCAGATGGGCGCGCGCCCGGATGATTTCCGCCGCCCGCTCGGTCGACCATGGCTCGAAGCGCGTCACGGCCCTACTCTATCGGAATGATCGGGCGCGAGGGAGGGACGAGCGCCATGCGCGTGGCGGGTGTGGTTCTCGCCGGCGGGAAATCGCGGCGGTTCGGGCGCGAGAAGGCGGGCGCGATACTGGCTGGGCGACCTCTGCTGGCCTGGAGTCTGGCCGCCCTGGATGCGTGTTGCCGGGCCGTGGCGGTGAGCGCCGCCCCAGGAAGCCAGGCCGAAGCGATCGGCCACGAGAACGGTCGGCTCGTAGTCCGTGACGATCCCGGCTACCCGCGCGGTCCACTGGCCGGCGTCGCGGCGGGCCTCGCCTGGGCGTCGGCGGGCCACGACCTCATGGTGAGCCTGCCCTGCGACACGCCCTTGATCGGCGCCGCCGAGATCGACGCCCTGGTCGCGGCGATCGGCGACGCGCCCGCCGCCTATGCGGTCACCGCCGGCGGGCCCCAGGGGCTTTGCGCAATTTGGCGCACGAGTCTCGCCCGTAGGCTGGCCGATGTTTTGGCCGACGGCACGCATCCCTCCGTGCACGGATTCCTTGAAGGGGTTGGGGCGATAGCCGTGGGGTTTGAAGACCTCGGCGCCTTTCGCAATGTGAACACCCAGGAGGATCTGGCGGCGTTGGATCGAGCCGTCGGCGCGCGGCCCCCGCTTGCTTAAAACACCACCACCGAGCGGATGCTCTCGCCCGAGTGCATCAGGTCGAAAGCCCTATTGATGTCCTCGAGAGGCAGGGTGTGGGTGATCAGGGGGTCGATGGCGATCCGGCCTTCCATGTACCAGTCGACGATCCTGGGCACGTCGGTGCGGCCGCGGGCGCCGCCGAAGGCCGTGCCTTTCCACACCCGGCCGGTGACCAGCTGGAACGGGCGGGTGGAGATCTCCTGGCCCGCCCCGGCGACGCCGATGATGATGCTTTCGCCCCAGCCGCGGTGACAGCATTCCAGGGCCTGGCGCATGGTGGCGACGTTGCCGATGCACTCGAAGGAGAAGTCCGCCCCGCCGCCGGTGAGGTCGACGATGGCCTGGACCACCTTGTCCCGGCCGACCTCGTCGGGATTGACGAAATCGGTCATGCCGAACTGGCGGGCGACGCCGGCGCGGGCCGGGTTCAGATCGACGCCGATGATCCGGTCCGCGCCCGCCATGCGCGCGCCCTGCAGGACATTGAGGCCGATGCCGCCCAGGCCGAAGACGGCGACGTTGGCGCCCGGCCAGACCTTGGCGGTCCAGATCGCCGCGCCGACGCCGGTGGTCACCCCGCAGCCGATGTAGCAGATGGTCTCGAACGGGGCGTCGGCGCGCACCTTGGCCAGGGCGATTTCGGGCAGCACCGTGTGGTTGGCGAAGGTCGAGCAGCCCATGTAGTGGTGGATTCGCTCGCCGCCGATGCTGAACCGGCTCGTACCGTCCGGCATCAGGCCCTGGCCCTGGGTGGCGCGGATCGCCGTGCACAGGTTGGTGCGCCGCGACAGGCACGACTTACATTGCCGGCATTCGGGGGTGTAGAGCGGGATGACGTGATCGCCCGCCTTCAGCGTGGTCACCCCCCCTCCAACCTCCAGGACGACGCCGGCGCCCTCGTGGCCGAGAATGGCGGGAAACACCCCTTCCGGATCGCCGCCCGAGCGGGTGAATTCGTCGGTGTGGCAGACGCCGGTGGCCTTGATCTCCACCAGCACCTCCCCAGCGCGCGGGCCCTCGAGATCGACGGTCTCGATGGAAAGGGGTTCGCCCGCCTTCCAGGCGACGGCGGCGCGGGTCTTCATGACGGGGTCTCCTTGAGACCGCTTTTATCCGCCCGGAGCGCCGCGTGCCAAGCATCGGCGACGGCACGGAGCGTCGCGGGCGGTCGAAGGAGGCGAGGTTCGGCGAAGGCGCGCACGAAATCCTTCTGGCTCTCGGCGGTCAGATATTCCACCGGCGACTTCCCGTCGACGCGGGCGAGCAGGAGGCCGGGCAGCAGGGCGGCGGCGCGCGCCTCGAGGCCTTCGGCCGGCTCCCAATGGACGCGGGACAGATAGGCCTCCGCGTAGGCCGCGAAGCTTTCCGCCAGAGCTTCCGCTGCCCCCACGACGACCAGAGCCTTGAGCAGCAGATGGTTGAGGCAAAAAGCCAGGTCGAAGGCCGGGTCGCCCCACCAGGCGGTCTCGGCGTCCAGGAACACCGGGCCGCCAGGGCCGATGAGGATGTTCTTGGGGCTGACGTCGCCGTGGACTAGGGCGAGGCGGGTCGCCGCGGTGCGTTCGACAAGGGCGCGCAGAGGCGCCGCGACCTCCGGGCGCCGCGCGGCGGTCGCCAGGAGATAGGGTTCGAGGCGCAGGGCGTAAAACCTGTCATCGCCGGCGAACCGCTCGGCGATGTCCCCTCGCCCGGCGGTCGCGGCGTGGAGGGCGCCCAGGCGCGCGCCGACCGCGCGGGCGACCTCGATGTCGACCTCGCCGGCCATCAGCCGGTCCTTCCACAGCGGAAAGTGTTCCGGCGGCAGGAACTCCATGGCCAGGAAGCCGCGAGCG
>JBBQGZ010000066.1:0-12549 GCA_038323535.1 Caulobacterales bacterium | reverse complement strand
GACCGGGTCTTGCTGCCCTTGGTGGGCTTGCCCCAAGGGGTGACCGGGTGGCGCCCGCCGGAGGTGCGGCCTTCGCCGCCGCCGTGCGGGTGATCGATGGGGTTCATGGCCACGCCGCGAACATGGGGCCGCCGGCCCCGGTGACGGACGCGCCCGGCCTTCCCCAGGACCTCGTTCATGTGGTCCTGGTTGGATACCGCCCCGACGGTGGCCATGCAGCCGTCCTGGACCATGCGCAGTTCACCGGAGTTGAGTCGGATCTGGGCATAGCCGGCGTCCCGCCCGACCAGTTGGGCGTAGGCGCCGGCGGAGCGGGCGATCTGGCCGCCCTTCATGGGCTTCAATTCGACGTTGTGGATGATCGTGCCGATCGGCAGGCCGCGCAGGGGCGAGGCGTTGCCCGGCTTCACATCGACCTTTTCGGCGGCGATCACCTCGTCGCCCGCCTTCAGCCGCTGCGGGGCCAGGATATAGGCCAGTTCGCCGTCGGCGTATTTGATCAGCGCGATGAAGGCGGTGCGATTGGGATCGTATTCCAGGCGTTCGACGGTCGCCGCCACGCCCCACTTGCGGCGTTTGAAATCCACCCGGCGGTAAAGCCGCTTGGCGCCGCCGCCGCGGAAGCGCACCGCGATCCGGCCGCCGCCGCCCCGGCCGCCGCTCTTGGTCAACCCTTCGATCAGGCTCTTTTCCGGCCGCCCCTTGTGCAACTCGGAGCGATCGACGAGCACCAGCCCCCGGCGGGACGGCGAGGTCGGATTGAAATGTTTCAGAGCCATGGTCTAGAGCCCCGTGGTGATGTCGATGGATTGGCCTTCCTGGAGCGTGACGATCGCCTTCTTGAGGTCCGAGCGCCGGCCCGGCCGGCCGCGAAAGCGCTTGGTCTTGCCCTTCTGGATCAGGGTGTTGACCTTGGTGACCTTGACCTTGAACAGTTCCTCGACGGCGGCGGCGATGTCGTCCTTGGTGGCGCCCATCGCCACCCTGAAGACCACTTTGTTCTGTTCCGACAGCAGGGTCGCCTTCTCGGTGATCATCGGGCTGAGGATGGTGTCGTAGTGGCGCGGTGCGACGGCCATCAGGCGGCCTCCCCGTCATGAAAGCGGGCCGTGATCGCCTCGACCGCGGCCCGCGTCAGCACCAGGGTCTCCCGGCGCAGGATGTCGTAGACGTTCAGGCCGGCGTTGGGCAGCACGTCGAGGTTTGGGATATTGCGCGCGGCGAGCCTGAAGTTGGAGTCGGCCACCGGTCCACAGATGACCAGGGCGTTCTTCAGGCCCAGGGCGTCCAGGTTCACCCGCAGGGCGGCGGTCTTGGCCAGCGGCAGGCTCGCCGCTTCCAGCACCATCAGGGTTCCGGCCTTGGCCTTGGACGACAGGGCGTGGCGCAGGGCCAGCGCCCTCACCTTCTTGGGCAGGTCGAAGGCGTGGCTGCGGACCACCGGGCCATGGGCCTTGGCGCCGCCGACGAACTGGGCGGCGCGGCGAGAGCCATGACGGGCCCCGCCGGTCCCCTTTTGCTTGTACATCTTCTTGCCGGTCCGCGAGACCTCGTTGCGGACCTGGATCTTGTGGGTTCCGGCCCGTCGCTTGGCCAGCTGCCAGGTGACGCAGCGTTGCAGGATGTCGGCGCGGATGTCGGTGATGCCGAAAATGTCGTCCGGCAGGTCGAGCGGTTCGCCCTTGCCGCCGTCCAGGGTGGTCACGTCGATCTTCATGCCCCTGCCTCCTCCGAGGCTTCGGCGGCCGGGATTTGCGCCGCATCGGCCTCCGCGGCCCCCGGCGTGGAAGCCTGTTTGACGGCGCCGGGCCTTGGCGCCTCGGCCGGAGCGGGCGCCTTCACCGCGTCCCGGATCTTCACGAAGGTCCCCTCCGTCCCGGGAACCGCGCCCTTGACGAGAATGAGGCCCCGCTCGACGTCGACCCGGAATACGGTCAGGTTGAGGGTGGTGACATTGTCCTGGCCCATGTGCCCGGCCATCTTCTTGCCCTTGAAGACCTTGCCCGGATCCTGCCGCTGACCGGTCGAGCCGTGGGCGCGGTGGGACACCGAAACCCCGTGAGTGGCGCGCATGCCGCCGAAATTCCAGCGCTTGATCGCGCCGGCGAAGCCCTTGCCCACGGTCAGGCCGGCGACGTCGACCTTCTGGCCGGGCAGGAAATGATCGGCGGTGAATTCCGCCCCGACCGCGATGAGGTTGTCTTCCGAGACCCGGAATTCGGCCACGCAGCGCTTGGGTTCCACCAGGGCCTTGGCGAAGTGCCCCCGTTCGGCCTTGGAGGTGTTTTTGGGCTTCTTGGCCCCCGCGCCCAATTGAAGGGCGACGTAGCCGTCCCTGTCTTTCGTGCGCTGGGCGGTGACCTGGCAGCCCTCGAGGCTGAGCACGGTCACCGGCACATGGGTCCCCGCCTCGTCGAAAAGGCGGGTCATGCCCAATTTCCTGGCGATCACGCCGGTGCGCATCGGCCGAATCCCTAGAGCTTGATCTCGACGTCCACCCCTGCCGACAGGTCGAGCTTCATCAGCGCGTCCACGGTCTGGGGGGTGGGGTCGACGATATCGAGCACGCGCTTGTGCGTGCGGATTTCAAACTGCTCGCGTGACTTCTTGTCGATGTGCGGCGAACGGTTGACGGTGAAACGCTCGATCAGGGTCGGGAGCGGAATGGGGCCCCGCACCGTCGCGCCGGTGCGCTTGGCGGTGTTGACGATCTCGCGGGTGGAATGATCCAGCACGCGGTGATCGAAGGCCTTGAGCCGGATGCGGATGTTCTGGCGATCCATATCGCTCGTGGTTTCCTTCAAGCTGGGGCCCTTTTTAGCCCGCGCGCGCCAGACCGTTTCAAAGACCAGCCCGCCCGGCCACAAGAAAGCCGATCGAACGCGAAAGCCCGCAAAAACGAATGGCCCGCGCGGAACCCCGCGAAGGCCGTGACCCGACTTCGGACGGCGACCTTGCCGCCCGTTCCTCAGGTTCGTCTCGCGAACCGCGTCTGCCCGCGCGGTTTCCCGCTTTGGGCACGGCCGGTTCAACGAAGAGGGTGGGTCTCTAGGGCGCCAGACCCCTTGCCGTCAAGACCTCGCGCGGCGACACTGGCGCCCTAGGAGTTCGCCGCCGGCGCGTTGCATCGGCGCCCGCGCGCGCGGGAGGTTTTTTCGGCGGGGGTGTCCGGCGTTGAGCGGCAGAAAAAACGATCGCCGCAACGCCATGGCGCTGGCCCTGTCGGCGACCTTCCATCTGATCATCCTGGGCGTGGTCATCAACCAGGCGCCGCCAGAGTATGTCTATCCCGAACCGACGGCCGCGCCCCTGGACGTCCAGATCGTGACCATGCCGGAGATCCCGCCGATTACGATCCCGCCGCCGCCCAAGGTCGAGCCGCCGGTGGTCAAGCCCGAACCAACCCCGCCGGTAACGCCCCCGACGCCCCCCAAGCCCGAACCGGCCAAGCCCCAGCAGCCACGCCCCGAGCCGGCCAGGCCGGAACCGCCCAAGCCCGCCCCGGCCCAGGCGGCCGCGCCCAAGGCCGCCCCCGCCAAGCCCTCGCCCCTGCCGGCGCCGGTCGCGCCCACGCGCACGCCGGCCCCTCCCAGCCCCGCGCCGACTCCCAGGCTCCAGGCCAAGGCGGCGGTGGCCTCGCCGTCGGCCACGGTCCGGCCCGTCGCGCCGATCTCGGCCGCGCCGGCCGCCCGGATCGCGGCCAGCCTGCTCAATATCCACAAGGCGCTGCGACAGGCGCCCGCCAATGTCCCGACCTTGCCGATGGCGCCCTCCGGGGGACAGGCCGGCGCCCCCGGGTCGACGGCGAGCGGGACCCCCGCGACAGGGACGCCGGGCGCGCCCGGAGAAACGCGGGCGGGCGCCCTGAACGGCCTGCCCTATGGCGCCATGCCCAGCGGCGGGCCGGGCCTGAGAGGCACTCTGGTCGGCTGCGCCAATGCCGACGCCGTGCGGCTCACTGGCGCCGAGCGCAATCACTGCAACGAGCGCTTCGGCGTGGAGGCCGCCAAGGCGCCGGCCCTGGATGGAATCTCGCCGGCCAAGCGCGCCGCCTTCGACCGCGCCGCCGGGCGCCAGGAAGCCAACCGCCGGTACCGTGACACCACGTCCACCGGGGCCGTGCCCACCGAGGAGGGCGGCATCGCCCGGGGCCCGGCTTCCACGGTCATCCTGCCCAACGCCGAGGGGCCGAAATGAATCCGGGCGCCGGAGCCTGTCCTCGGGTCGGCCAACCGGTGCTCGCGATGATGTTCGCTCGAGCCTATCAACCCCCAAGAAGCCAAGAAGCTATTGAAAATCCATGACTTCTTGCGAAACGCCAATCTGTCTCCTTGGCGTCTTGGCGACTTGGCGTTTCAAAGGGCGGTTCCGACATAGCGCCGTTCGCGATCATTCATGTCCCGGCGGGTCCTAGGGCGGCGGCTCGAAAAGTGACCCCCGCCGCGACGCGCCCGACGCCTGATCTTCCCGGCGACGCAGGTCATGTCTTCGTCTCCTACAAGGCCGAGGACCGCGCCCGGGTCAAACCGCTGGCGGGGGGGTTCGTCGCCGAGGATCTGGCGGTGTGGTGGGACGTCCACATTGAAGGCGACGCCGCCTGGCGCCGGTGACGCGTCACAAGCTTCGCAAGCGTCACGCCAAGCACACCGCCGCCAAGGCTGGCTCGCAACCGACGCTCACTCCAGTCGGGCACAACCCCATACCGCCGAACAGCGCCGGACTTCCGCACTGAATCGTTCGCACGCGTGGGGACCGGCCTCGCCGCCAGCTTGCCCCGCGCCTCCTTGTGGCTGACGGCGACGCGCCATCACGGCAAATTGCGTTGCCTCGTGGGCCCGCGACCGTGTCTTCTCGCGCCGCTCAGCGGAGCGCTAGGGGCATGGCCGGAACTCTTTCGCCGAGATCGAGCAGCACATGGTGCCGGCCGGTGCGGCCGCCGCCGCGCGGGGGCTGCTGCGTCGATCTGGCCGATCCCCCGGAGCGGCCCGACCCGGCTCTCTACAGCCAGGACCAGGAGCTCGCCCTGGGCCAGATCCCGAGCTGGGACAGCCCCGACATCCTGACCAATAACGACGTGCCGTGGAGTCTGCATCCGGAGACGGAGGTCACGGTGCGCAATCTCTCGCCGAAGGTGGCGGCGGTGAACACCCAGGTGCAGCTCGCCCTGTCGCCGTTCGGCATCGGCCTGGCCAAGACGCCGATGGCCAATCAACTGGTCACCCTGGGGCCGTCGGCGACGACCACCCTCAAGTTCCCCCTGACCCAGGCCATCCTGCAGGGCGATCAGAGCATCGGCGTCTTCGTCCAGCTCTACCACCCCAATGACGCGGTCGCGATCAACAGCCGGGGGGCGCAGGTGATCACCGGCATCGACACGGTGGCCGCCGGCCGGCACGTCACGCGACATTTCCCGGTGGCCAATCCGACCGGGGCGGCCCAGACCATCTCCCTGGCCGTCCTGCCCAACACGGTGGCGGCGGTGGTGACGCCGGCGTCCCACGCCTTCGCCCCTTACGAGCAGATCACCGCCAGCCTCACCGTCACCGTGCCGGGGAGCCTGCACCATACGATGGAATTCGCCACGGTGATCGCCCACGGCGGCGGCGGCCAGGTCGTCGGAGGCGCGACCCTGGTCATCTCGGTCAACGACTGATGACGATTTTCGCCCTCGTCGGCCAATGGCTGTTCGGCAAGCTGCCGTTCTGTTCGATCACCGGGGCCATCGTCGGCCTGGTCGCCGGGGCCTTCATGGGCCTCACCCTGCCGGCGATCGCGCCGCCGGGGTTGACCCTCGCCGGCATCGTCGAGGCGGGCCTCATGCTGGCGGTCGCCGGCTGGATCGCGGCGGTAGTGATCCTGGCGTTCTGGGCGCGCTATGGCTTGGCCCAGGTCGCGGCGCCGGCGGCGCTCAACGCCGTCCTGACCGCCGTGCTCACGGTGTGGCTCAATAGCATCATCAAGCTGCCGGCCCTGGCGACCCTGGTGGGGCTGGCGGTAGGGATCCTCGTCGGCCTCCTGCTCTGCCGGCTCTGCCCGCCCCCGGGCAAGGAGAGGGCGACCCATGGCCGGTAGCCCGCCCCCCTGCCCGCCGCATCCGCCCATCGGGGCCACCGGCGCCTCGAGCGATTCGACGATCACCATCATCCTGGCGATCGGCGGCGTCATCGGCACGGTGGCCGGCATCGTCGGCACGGTCATCACCGCCACCGGCGTGTCCACCGTCCCCATCCTGGGAATCACCGGCGCGGGCGTGGGGGCCATCGGCCTCAGCGCCGTGGCCGGCGCCGCCGTGGTGGTGGTCGCCGCCTTCGCCTACTGGTTCGACCGCTGCCTGCACACCCCCGACGGCGAGGCCACCTGTTCGGCCGGGGTGATCGACCAGATCGTCCCGGCGCTGCTCGACACCACCAGCGCCATCTTCCCCTTCACCGCCCAGCACGACCTGGTCAGCGTGGTCGCCCAGTGCCAGTTCTGGCCGATGATCGAGCAGAACGCCGCCTTCATCCACGCCAATGCGACCGACAACTCGCCCGAGATCCATTGCTATTTCTACAATCCCGCCGTCTGCGCGACCGAGGCGGGCGCGACCATCGGCGCCGTGGTCGGCGGCGTCGGCGGCATCGTCGTTGGCATCATCGTCGGCGCGGCGCTCGGCTGCGCCGGAACCGGGCCCTTCTACTTCTTCTGCCTGCTGCTCGCCTGCATTATCGCCGCCGTCATCGCGGCCGTCTTCGCCCTGGTCGGCGCCTTCCTCGGCGGCAACATCGCCCACGCCATCGCCGGCGACAATCCCCCGACGACGGACGACGGCTCGCGCCCCTCGGTGGGCGACTACATCACCACCTGCGGCAAGACCATCATCTACGGCAATGACGACGGCGCGCGGGTCTATTGGTTCGTAGAGCACTCGGCGCTGCACGGCCACTCGATGGCCGGCGCCGGCCAGCAGTGGGTCCACGCCGATCCCGACGTCAACCTGCCCCTGGACACCTGCCGCACCCTCTGCCCCGACAACTTCACCGGCGTGGCCGACCCGCCGGGGATCAAATAGGCGCGCATCTCGAGGGAACAGGGTGGGGAGAAATAGCGGGGCCGGACCCGGCGGGCCCGCCCGCTGGGCGTCACCCGGCGGATGATCGCCCACCAAGATAGTGGCGCGGAACCCCAGGGGGGTTCGGCTGAGCTCGTGGGCAGCCCCCGCCCCCTCCACCGCTTCGTGGTCCCGCCCCTGCTTCGCGAGGGAGGATCAAGACAGGACAAGGTCGGCGCCCGGCATACCTTCCTCCCAGGGGATCGTCCGGCGCCCCGGTGAATTAGAGTCCTCGGGCGGTAGCCGGCGCCAGCGTGTTCGGTAATTATTCCACCAATGACGACGGGGAGCGACGCCGGCGCGAGGCAAAACCAGCGAGATAAACCTTCCGTCGTCCTCGAATAGAAGGCCGCGCGTGGCGAGATTCGTCAGGCAGGCGTCGAACACGTCGGGGGAGGCGTCCGCAAGAGCGGTCTTCAAGGAAGCGCGGGTGCACGGCGTTTCCGCGGCGACAAGGAGCGCGGCCTCGCTGGCTTCGAGCGCATAGGACAATAATGGTTCCTGCCGGCTGTCATGCACGACCAGGGCGCCACGATCGTCGATATCGTAACGGAGGTCGATCTCGCGCCGCCGGTCCGCATCGATCCATTCATCGCACAGACGCTCTATTTCGCGATACGCCACGGTCAGCCTGGACGAAGGTTCGAACGGCAGTTCAAAGATGTAACAGTATCTGTCCAGATCGAACCCGGAGCTGTTCAGAAACGCTTCCGAGAAGATCAGATCGTATGAGCGCTCATGCCGCGACGGCCTCAAACCGAACCGACCCGGGTCGGACTGCAACGGAGCGTAGCGGGTGATCTGGATACGCCCTCGCGTCGCCGGGGGATCCAGGTGCGCGAGGTTCGGAAGCGCGCGCACCATCGCCTCGAGCGCCGCTGGGTCGTCGTCGGGCAAGCCGTAGAGGATGTTGTACAGGATGACGATGCCGTGGCGTCGGGCCAGCAACAACAGATGAACGTTCTGTATGCCCGACACACCCTTGTCCATGCTCTTGAGAACCGTGGTGCAGAACGACTCGATTCCCGGCTGAACCTCCACGAATCCGGCGTCCGCGAGCAGCCTAACACGACTTTCATTGACGTTGGCCTTGAGTTCGCATTTCAGCCGGTAGGGCGCCCCCCGGTCGGCGAGCATCGGCAACAACGTCGTGTAGTACCTATAGGGCAGGATGTAGTCGGAAAACCTGAACTCTTCACAGTCGTAGCGCTCGCTCAGGCAATCGAGCGTTCTGAGCACCGTTTCCGCGCCGCGCGCCCGATAGGCCAGGTCATCGTCATGTATGCCGCAGAAGGTGCAGTGATGGGTGGCGCCCCACCAGCACCCGCGTGAGTTTTCGACCGGCAACCTGTCGACGGCGATATCGACCTCGTTCTCGCGGCGAAGCTGTCTGACGTCCTCATAGAAATCGTCGAAATCGGGGACGGGGATGGTGTCCATGTCCACCGGCTTCGCCTGCGGGCTCGATACGACCCTGCCCGTCCGGTCGCGAAACAGGAGGTTGGGGACCCGGGAAAGATCCGGCGGCGCCGTAACCGACGCGCGGGCGAGATCGCAGATGCAAGGTTCGCCCTCGCCGGCGCACACCGCGTCGAGCCAGGAAAACGCCTCCAGAAGCATTTCCCCGGTCGGTGAACGCACGGCGTAGCCGCCAAAGGCTATCAGGACGTCGGGGGCGAGCGCCTTCACCCGGGACGAGATCGCCGCCGACGCGATTGTCTGGTCGAACATGCAGGTAAAGCCGACAAGGGTCGGCTTCCAGCTCAGCATCCGGAGGACCTGAGCTTCGATCCATTGCGGAATCACCTCGGAGCGAAGCAGCAGGATCTGATCGACGATGCCGGGGATGCCCCCGTATTTCCGGTGATCGATCGTGCCGAGAGACACCAGTTCCGAAGCCTTCTCCCGCAAAAGGCGGAGCTGCCGTGGGGTCACTTCAGGATCAAGGACGCCGCTAAACAAGAAATCGTTCAATGCATAGACCCGCGCGAGCGCCGCATAGGTTTCGGCGCGCAGAAAGGCGAGGGTGAACAGGTTCAGGTGAACGACGCGGCGGGGTATCGCCGCCTTTTCCAGCACGGCGCTCAGCAACGCCAGGCCGAGGCTGGGTTCGTTCAGCGATGTCCACGGTGGACTGACAAGAAGGACTCTCGGCTCCCTGGGGGCGCCAGAAAGAGCCATAAGTTTAGAACTTCTCTTGCAGAGACCGGTCGATGATGCTCTCGGTCGGCAACTCCTGATCCAGGACGATGATCGCGATGATGCCGATCACGATGCCCTGTTCGATGCTCAGGTTCGCGACATCGCCGCCCCGCCCGACGATCACGCTACTGCCGAGGATCCTGTCGACGGCCGCATCGCTCAACTTGACGCCGATCCTGTTCGCCACGGCCACCGGTTCCGCCGTCCAGGTCTCGAGAAACCGCCCGTCCCTGATCACTTCGTGGAAGAACCCGACGAGTTCGCGATCGACAGGATTGGTGAGCGAGGCAACCCGCGAGGGCGCGAGTTGGCTGAGGCTGGCGGCGGCGACTTCCGACAACTTGATATCGACGGTCATAGCGGCCTTGGCCGGGTCTTCGAGAATGTCGGTGATCTTCAGACCTTTGGACGTCGCCCGCCGAAGCAACTCGACGACGTCAGGCGCAAGGAGGCCGCTTGCAACCAGATCCCTGCGAGACGAACCGCCAAGCGGCGGCCATTTGATCGGCCGGGGCGGCGCGCCCGTCGATCCGCAGACGAATCCGTCGTCATCGGTAAGATAGACCAGGGAGTCGGTCGCATCGAGGGCTCCGACAGCGGCTTCGACGCGTTCGACCGCGAGGTTGGAAACCTTCGTAATCAGGCCGGCCATGTCCTTGGACGAACCCTCCTCGGGCGATTGACCATGTGCCGCCCGCAAAAGGTCGGACACCGCCCTGAGATGCGCCAGCACCGGCGGCGCGAACCTGGGGATCGGGCGAACGCCAGCGGACCCTATGAAAAGCCCTCCAACCTCGCCTCGGTCGAAAAGGATGATGCGACCCACCTCTTCCTCCCTGGTTCATTCAGCGCAATCCTATGCCAAATCCGCCCTCATGGCGGTCACAAAGGCGCGAGGCCTCCAAAAGGGTAGCCGCGGAAGACTGAGCAATGCCGAGGACAACGTCGCCGCGCGACGACGCCGTCAAATCAGGGAGACCGCCTCTCAGCCTGCTCATTCATGGAGGGGGCGGCGAGAGTCTCATCGGCACATCGGGCTTAGGAGGCCTTCAGAGCCCGACGCCCGGTCCCAGGCCGGGGTCCTCGCGTTGTCGCGGTCGTGGCACGAAACGCTTTGGGGTGTCTTCGGCTGGGTTCGTGGACGGCCCCCGCCCTCCCTACCCTTCCGGGGGACCCCAACCCCGCGCGGACGCGGGGAGAGGAATCCCGGCCTAGCCCCTTAAACCCCCACCGTCTCCGCCTCCGCCGCCTGGGCGATATCCGCCGGCAGGGGTTCGATGACCAGGGGGATCACGCGGCTGGCGGCGAGCACTTCGTCGCGCTTGGCGGCGATGCGCTGGAGGCCGCGCAGGTAGGAGCCGGTTCCCGCCGGGATCAGGCGCCCGACGATGACGTTCTCCTTGAGGCCCTCGAGGGTGTCGCGCTTGCCGTGCACCGCCGCGTCGGTGAGGACGCGGGTGGTCTCCTGGAACGACGCCGCGGAGATGAAGCTGCGGGTCTGCAGGGACGCCTTGGTGATCCCCAGCAGAACCGGCTGGGTGAGCGCCGGCCGGCCGCCCTTGCGGGATTGAGCCCTCACGTTCTCCTCGTCGACCTCGGGCTTGTCCAGGTGATCGCCCTTCAGGAGGCCGGTGTCGCCGGGCTCCATGATCTCTACCTTTTGCAGCATCTGGCGAACGATGGTCTCGATGTGCTTGTCGTTGATCGGCACGCCCTGCAGGCGGTAGACCTCCTGGATCTCATTGACCAGGAAGTCTGCCAGGGCCTCGATCCCCAGGATGCGCAGGATGTCGTGCGGGTCCGGGTTGCCGTCGATGATGTACTCACCCTTGCGGATCGAGTCGCCGTCGTGGACCGCGATGTGCTTGGCCTTGGGGATCAGGAACTCGACCGGATCGCCTTCCTCGGGGGTGATCTTGATCCGGCGCTTGTTCTTGTAGTCGCGGCCGAATTCGACCCGGCCATCCATCTCGGCGATGACCGCGCAGTCCTTGGGCCGGCGGGCCTCGAAGAGTTCCGCCACGCGCGGCAGGCCCCCGGTGATGTCCCGGGACTTGGCGCTTTCGGTGGGAAGCCGGGCGAGCACTTCGCCGGGCTTGGCTTCGTCGCCGTCGCCCAGCGACAGGATCGCGCCGACCGGCAAGAGGTAGCGGGCCTCGCCACCGTTGGCCAGGCGCTTATAGGCCCCGTCGGCGTCCAGCACGGCGACGCTGGGGCGCAGGTCCACGCCCCGGGTCGATGTGCGCCAGTCGATGACCACGCGGTTCGAGATGCCGGTCGCTTCGTCGGCCTCCTCGCGCACCGAGAGTCCCTCGACGAGATCCTCGAAGCGCACCCTGCCGGGCACCTCGGTGATGATCGGCGTGGTGTAGGGATCCCATTCGGCGAAGCGCGTGCCGCGTTTGACCTTGGCGCCGTCCTTGAGCTTCAGGCGTGCGCCGTAAGGAGGCTTGTAGGATTCGCGATCCACGCCGTCGACCTGGATGGTGATGGCCAGGTTGCGGCTCATGACGATCACGTCGCCATCGGCGGCGGTGACGGTGTTGCCGGGCGAGAGCTTGAGCACCCCGTCGTTGGCCGCTTCGAAGAACGACTGTTCGGCCACTTGGACCGCGCCGCCGATGTGGAAGGTGCGCATGGTCAGCTGGGTGCCAGGCTCGCCGATCGACTGGGCGGCGATGACGCCGACCGCCTCGCCGATATTCACTGGCGTGCCGCGAGCCAGATCCCGCCCGTAGCAGGCGGCGCAAACCCCGGTCTTGGCTTCGCAGGTCAGGACCGAGCGCACCTTGGCCGCCTGGACGCTGGCGTTTTCAATCGCCTCGATCGCGTCCTCGTCGAGGTAGGAGTCGGCGGGAACCACGACGGTGTCGGCGCCGGGCGCCTTGATCGCTTCGGCGCTGAAGCGGCCGAGCACCCGCTGGCCGAGGGAGACCTGAACCTCCCCGCCCTCGGCGACGGCGCGCAGGGTGATGCCCCGGGTCGTGCGGCAGTCTTCCTCGGTGATGATGCAGTCCTGGGCGACGTCGACCAGGCGCCGGGTCAGATAGCCGGAATTGGCCGTCTTCAAGGCCGTGTCGGCCAGGCCCTTGCGGGCGCCGTGGGTGGAGTTGAAGTACTCCTGGACGGTCAGGCCTTCCTTGAAGTTGGAGATGATCGGCGTCTCGATGATCTCGCCGGAAGGCTTGGCCATCAGGCCGCGCATGCCGCCCAGCTGCTTCATCTGCGCCTGGGAGCCGCGGGCCCCCGAATTGGCC
>JBBQGZ010000065.1:0-12654 GCA_038323535.1 Caulobacterales bacterium | reverse complement strand
GGCGGAAAACCACCTGCAGCACGCCGAGCACTATTTTCGGCTGATGCGCGCCATGCAGCCCCAGCGGCCTCTGGCCGAGATCGTCGGGCGCGATCAGTTCGTCTCGGGCTATGACATCGACTTCGAGGACGAAGGCGCCGCATCCGACGGCGAAGCTGATGCGGCCGGAGGTTCGGAGGCGGCCGGCGAGCGGCAGGACCGGGTCGAGGTTCGCCGCGACGAACGCCCCCGCGACGACTACCGGCAGGGCGATCAGCGCTCCCGGGAGGATCGGACGCAAAACGACCGGGGCCAAAACGACCGGGCTCAGAATGACCGTTCGCAGGGCGCGGCCCGGGACGACCGCGCGGGCCGGGATTTCCGCGACGAGCGCTCGCGTTCCAATCGCGACGAACGCCCCCGATTCGAACCGGCGGATCGTTCCGACCCGCTGAGCGTGATCGAGCCTCGGGCGACGCCCCTGACCGTGCCCGCCCAGGCCGGCGCGGCCGGGCCGGTTCTGCGCGCGGACGATGGCGAGGTGAACCACGCCCCGGCCTTCCTCCAGGTCCGGCCCGCGGAATCGCGCGTCGACGCTTCCGGGGAAAGCCGCCCTCCGCGCCGCCGTCGCCCCCCCCGGAGTTTCGAAGCCACCGAGACAGGCCCAGCGCCGGCCGCGAGCGACGAGAGCTGATCAGGAAGAGGCTAGGTTGGCCCCGCCGAGTCCCGCCATCCGGCCCGGCTCGGCCCATTCCGGCCAAATCCGCCTTGGCCGGGCGGCGGGAAGGCAGGCCTCCAGGTGGCCGAGCAAGGTTTCGACCGGGCCATCGTTGAGAAAATGATTGGCCCCGGGCGCCACATCGAAGCGCATCGGATGACGCGTCCGCGCTTCGCCCGCCAGCCGGCGCGCCGCAGCGATGGGCGCAAAATCGTCCTGGTCGCCATGGACCATGTGGACCGGAACCCGCAGCCGGGTCAGCGCCTCGCGCATGTGCGCCATCTGGGCCGGCTGGCCGGCCACCTCGATCACCGCGTTGCGCAGGTCGCGGGGGATCAGGTCAAGGAAACGAGAGCCCAGCCGCACCAGCCACCGCGCCGTCGGGCCCGGCTCACCCAGATAACTGGACAGCAGGACGACGCCGGCGATCCGTCCGGGGCGGGCGCGCGCCATCAGGGTGGCGATGGGGGCGCCATAGGACTGGCCGACCAGCAGCACCTTCTGACCGGGCCTGGCGTCGAGGACGGGGGCCAGGGCGCGGGCCTGAAGCCGGATGTCGCCGACGCACCCCGCCGGTTCGCTGGCGGCGAAACCGGGGCGGTCGACGACGATCATTTCGCGATCCTGCGGCAGGGCGGCCAGAACCGGCGCCCAATACTCGGCCCATGACGGCGCGCCGGGCACCACGACGATCTTCCAGGGCGCGACATGGGCGCGCGGCGTGGTCAGGGCGGATATTCGCCAGCCCAGCCCGCCGCCGGCGGTGAAGGTCACCCGGCGAACGACGGTGTCCGGATAGTCGGCGCTGGCCGGTCGATGTTCGGTGCGACCGTGGACGGCGGACTCCAAACAGGCCCAGCCGAGGGCCAGGACGCCGCTGGGTCTTTTGTATGCCATTGCCCTGCAACCCTCGATACGGCCAGCCCGCTTTCGTCGATCTCAATGCGGGCCGCGACGTTCCAGTTTCGCGGCCCCTTCCATAGCTGGAGATCACGCCGGGCGCGGCAAGCTGGGCGGCTTCCGGAGGGCTGGCTTCAGCCTCTTGTGTGGCTTTAGCGCCACACCTACATCGCACAGCGAATGGCCGCGCCTCATGCGTGTCGGCCAGCGAAATTCGCGTCGACAAGGGGATTTGATGAACATCGAGCTTTATTCGGACCGCGCTAAACAGGCGATCCAGTCGGCCCAGTCGCTGGCCATGGCCCGCCGTCACCAGCACCTGGGCCCCGAGCACCTGCTGAAGGTTCTGCTCGAGGAAAAGGACGGCCTGAGCCGCGCCCTGATCCAGAGCGCCGGCGGCCGGCCCGACGCGGCGGACCAGGGGGCCGAAACCCTGCTCGCCAAGTCGCCCAAGGTCGAGGGCGGCGGCGGCCAACTCTATATGAAACCGGAGGCCGCGCGGGTCTTCGCCGCCGCCGAGGAGGGCGCCAAGGCCGCCGGCGACGCCTTCGTCACTACCGAACGCCTGCTCATCGCCCTGGCTAAGGAAGGGGGCGAGGCCGCCAAGGCCCTCGGCGCCGCCGGCGTCAACGCCGCGGGCCTGGAAGAGGCCGCCAAGACCCTGCGCAAGGGGCGCACCGCCGACAGCGCCTCGGCCGAGGAAGGTTACGACGCGCTCAAGCGCTACGCTCGCGACCTCACCGCCGCGGCGCGCGACGGCAAGCTCGACCCGGTGATCGGCCGCGACGAGGAAATCCGCCGCACCATCCAGGTCCTGGCCCGCCGGACCAAGAACAACCCGGTGCTGATCGGGGAACCCGGGGTTGGCAAGACCGCCATCGTCGAGGGCCTCGCCCAGCGCATCGTCAACGGCGACGTCCCCGAATCCCTCAAGGACAAACAACTCCAGGCCCTCGACATGGGATCCCTGATCGCCGGGGCGAAATACCGCGGCGAGTTCGAAGAACGCCTCAAGGCGGTGCTGAACGAAGTCACCGCCGCCGAGGGCGGGATCATCCTCTTCATCGACGAGATGCACACCCTGGTGGGGGCCGGCAAGTCGGAAGGCGCCATGGACGCCTCCAACCTCCTCAAGCCCGCCCTGGCGCGCGGCGAACTGCACTGCGTGGGCGCCACGACCCTCGACGAATACCGCAAGAACGTCGAGAAGGACGCCGCCTTGGCTCGCCGTTTCCAGCCGGTGTTCGTGGGCGAGCCTACGGTGGAGGACACTGTCTCCATCCTGCGCGGCCTTAAGGAAAAGTACGAAGCGCACCATGGGGTGCGCATCTCCGACGCCGCCATCGTCGCCGCCGCGACCCTCTCCAACCGCTACATCACCGACCGCTTCCTCCCCGACAAGGCCATCGACCTCATCGACGAGGCGGCCAGCCGGGTGCGCATGGCGGTGGATTCCAAGCCCGAGGAACTCGACGAGATCGACCGCCGCGCCGTCCAGCTCAAGATCGAGCGCGAGGCCCTGACCAAGGAGCACGACGCCGCCTCTCGCCAGCGCCTGGAGAAGCTCGAGGAAGAGCTGAGGGGCCTGGAGGCCCGCTCCGCCGAGATGACCGCCCGCTGGCGGGCCGAAAAGGACAAGGTCGGCCAGGCCGCCCAGGCCCGCGAAGCGATCGAGCGCCTGCGCGCCGAGCTCGCCGCCGCCCAGCGCCGGGGCGATTTGCAGCGCGCCTCGGAGATCGCCTATGGCGAGCTTCCGCCGCTGGAAAAACGCCTGGCCGAGGAGGAGACCGAACAGGACCAGGACGCCTTGACCCCCGAAGTGGTCGACGCCGAACAGATCGCCTTGGTCGTCTCGCGCTGGACCGGGGTGCCGGTGGAAAAGATGCTGGAGGGCGAGCGCGACAAGCTTCTGCGCATGGAAGACTCTCTGCGCGGCCGGGTGGTCGGCCAGGAGGAGGCGCTGGAATCCGTCTCAGACGCCGTGCGCCGCGCTAGAGCCGGCCTGCAGGATCCCGGCCGCCCGATCGGCTCCTTCCTGTTCCTCGGCCCCACCGGCGTCGGCAAGACCGAACTCACCAAGGCCCTGGCCGAATTCCTGTTCGACGACGAGGCGGCGATCAGCCGCCTGGACATGAGCGAATATATGGAAAAGCACTCGGTGAGCCGGATGATCGGCGCGCCGCCGGGCTATGTCGGCTACGACGAGGGCGGGGCGCTCACCGAGGCGGTGCGCCGCCGGCCCTATCAGGTGGTGCTGTTCGACGAGGTGGAGAAGGCCCACCCGGACGTGTTCAACGTGCTTTTGCAGGTGCTCGACGACGGGCGCCTCACCGACGGCCAGGGCCGGACGGTCGATTTCCGCAACACCCTGATCATCATGACCTCGAACCTGGGGTCGGAATATCTCGCCGCCCAGGGGGAGGGGGAGGAGACCGAGGCGGTGCGCCCCCTGGTCATGGACGTGGTGCGCCGCCACTTCCGCCCGGAGTTCCTGAACCGTATCGACGAGATCATCCTCTTCAAGCGCCTGGGCCGCGAGCAGATGAGCGAGATCGTCAAGATCCAGCTGGCGCGGGTGGAAAAGCTGCTGGAAGGCCGGCGCATGGCCATCGCCCTGGACAGCGCCGCCTCCCACTGGCTGGGCGAGCGCGGCTACGACCCGGTCTATGGCGCGAGGCCCTTGAAGCGGGTGATCCAGAAGGAGCTCATCGACCCCATCGCCCGCAAGCTCCTCGCCGGCGACCTCGCCGACGGCGCCGTGATCCAGGTCGGCGCGGGGCAGGACGGGCTGGAGATCGGGCGGGCGACGGTGAATTGAAGGTGGGCGCGGTGCCCCCGCGACGAATCTACCCCCCGTCCCGATCCAATTCGGGATAGTGGCGGAAGATGCCCGTCTCGTTGAACGGGATGCGGCGCTCAGAGGCCAGGTAACGGGCGATGTTCGGTCGCCCCGCGACCGCCGCGTGCAGTCGCGCCAGGGCCGGATATCGGTCGGCGAGAGGCGCCATGGCGCGCGGGAAGGCGTAGCGCAGGCCCGCGACAATCTGGAATAGCGACAGGTCGACGTAGGTCAGCCCTTCCCCGACGATCCAGGCCGCGCCATGAGGATTGCGCGTCAGCACGCGCTCGAAATAGCCCATGAACTTGGGCAGGCGGTCGGCGAGGAAGGCTGTGGAGCGCGCCTTGGCGACGTCCTTCTGGTCCTCATAGGCGAGGGACGCGGCGATCGGGTGATGGGTGTCGTGCACCTCGGCGATGAGGTCGGCGACCGTCAGTTGGAGTCCGTTGGCCATGATCCGCGCCGCTTCGCCTTTGGGCGCGAGCCCGAGCCTCGGCCCGAGATAAAAAAGGATTCCCGCGACATGCGGCACGGTCAGCTCGCCGTCCTTGAGGAACGGCGGAGCGAAAGGAATGTGCGGCTCGGCCGGGCTTTCCAGCACCCGCCTCAGCGCGGTCACGCCGCCGCCGTCACGTTCGGGCAGGCGCGCGACGTCGACGTAAGGCGCCCCGGCCTCTTCCAGAGCAAGGCGGACGAATTCGCCACGGCCCTGGAGGCCGGGCCAGTAGTAGAGCTCATAGGCCATGGGCGATTCCCGCGCGGCAACGAAAACCCCGCGCCTTGGGGGCGCGGGGTCCGCTTACGCCGAGCCGGCGGTTCGCGTCTAGTAGCAGCGATAGGCCCTGCGCCAGTGATGGCGCCAGCCGCAGCGGCCGTAGGGATATCCATAGGCCGGATAGCCGTAGGCGTAGGGGTATCCGTAGTAGCCGCCATAATAGGCGCTGCCGATCGCCGCGCCGGCCAGGAACGCGCCGCCCGCGCCCCAGCCCCAGCCTCGGCCGCCCCATCCCGGGCGCCCGTTGAAGCGGCCGTTGAATCGGTGGTCGTCCCGGTCGTGGTCGCCGCCGCGCCAATGATTGCCGCCGCCGTTGGTCGGGCCGCCGCCGCCGAAGTGGCCGCCGCCACCGCCGTTGGTCGGGCCGCCCCCGCCCATATGGCCGCCCCCGCCGCCTCCACCCATGTGGCCGCCACCGCCACCGCCGCCGTTGTGGCCTTGAGCCGCCGCCGGGGCGGTCGTGGCCAGCATCGAGCCGGCGACGGTCAAGGCCGCCACGCCCGCATTGAGAATCTTTTTCATCGAAACCTCCAGCTTGTTCCACCGCATGAAAGCCTTCGAGCGATGAAGGCGCCTGCCGCGAGGATTGAGCTGAAAATAGGGGGCGCCGGCTGAACCGGGCCTGAACGGCGCTGACAGGTTTCATTCGGGGTCGCGGCGGCCGCGCCGTCGCCGACCGCTAGCGGTTCACGTCCACCACCGTCCGCCCACGCACCTTGCCCTCGACGATCGCGGCCCCCAGGGCGGGGACGTCGTCCAGGGTCGCGGTTGTCGTCATCGCTTCGAGCTTGGCCAGGTCCAGGTCGCGGGCGAGGCGGGCCCAGGCTTCGATGCGATCGGCCTTGGGGCGCATCACCGAATCGATTCCCGCCAGGGTGACGCCGCGCAGGATGAAGGGCGCCACGGAGCCGGGCAGGTCCATGCCCTGAGCCAGGCCGCACGCCGCCACCGCGCCCCCGTAGCGGGTCTGGGCCAGGGCGCCCACCAGGGTGTGGCTGCCCACCGCGTCCACGACACCGGCCCAGCGCTCGCGCGCCAGCGGCCGGCCCGGGGCGGAAAGTTCGTCCCGGTCGATGATCTCGGCCGCGCCCAGCCCGGTCAGATAGCCGCTTTGCGTTTCCTTGCGCCCGCTGGAGGCGATGACGCGATAGCCGAGCCGATGTAGCAGGGCGATCGCCACGCTCCCGACCCCGCCCGCCGCGCCGGTGACCAGCACCTCGCCCTTGTCCGGGCTCACCCCATGGCGCTCGAGCGCGAGGATGCAGAGCATGGCCGTGTAGCCCGCCGTCCCGATGGCCATCGCCTGGGCGTTGGAGAGGGCGGGCGGCGCCTTGATCAGCCAGTCGCCGTTTACCCGCGCCTTTTGCGCGAAACCGCCGTGGTGGGTCTCGCCCACCCCCCATCCGTTCAGCACCACCCGCTCGCCGGCCTGGAACTCCGCGTGGGACGAGGTTTCGATCACCCCGGAAAAATCGATCCCCGGCGTCAGGGGCCATACCCGCACTACCGGCGCCTTGCCGGTCAGCGCCAGGCCGTCCTTGTAGTTGATCGTGGAAAAGTCCACCCGGACGGTGACATCCCCCGCCATCAAATCGTCGGGGGTCAGATCGACGAAGCGGGTCTCCTGGCCGTCGGGGGTCTTGTGCAGGCGGATGGCCCGGAAGGTGTCGCTCATCGGCGCGGCGTCCTTTAAGCGTCGCGCCTAGTCGAGGACGACGGACCTTGGCCCGCCCCTCACCTCCACCCGGCGCATCACCGCGACGGTCTCGCCTTCGCCGTCCACCGGCTTGGCCAGGGTGATCACGAACCAGCCGCCGCTGGGAAGGCCGGTGAAGGAAAAGCGATCGGCCCGGTCGCAGGTGGTCTTGCGCACATAGCTGGCGTAGTCGCCGCTCGGGGCCGAGGGCGTTCGCGCCCGCACGATCTCCAAGGGAACCGCCGCCCCGGTTGGCGATCCATAAAGGATGATCATCCGCCGCCGGGTCCAGGCGGTCTCGGGGGTGAGAATGACGTCGCGGCCCTCGCAGGAATAGCGCATGGCGCCGTCATGATAGCTGAGTGAGCCGCGGATAACCCCGGGGCCCGGGGCGGTCGACCAGGCGAAGTCCCCCGGCCGGAAAACATTGGCCTGCCCGGGCGCGTAGGTCATGGGCGGCCCCGGGGGCCCCAGGGGCTCGGTGGCGCAGGCGGTGAGGGCGGTGAGGGCGGCGGCCCCGAAGGCCGCCAGGACGATACGCATCATGAGCCTCAACCTACGGCGGACGCGCGACGCGGGCAACGGCCCAACGAACGCGGCGGTCCCTTGGCGGAGCGGTCGCGACAGGCGATAAGCGCCGCGGGCCCGCGCGGTGGGCGGAACAGCCAAGGGAGAAGAGACGATGAAGGCCGCCGTACTGCGCGAGGTGAGGACGCCGCTCCAGATCGAAGAGGTCCAGATCGGCAAGCCCGGCCCCCACGAGGTGCTCATCCGCACCGCCGCCGCCGGCGTCTGCCACTCGGATCTGCACTTCATCGAGGGCTCCTACCCCCATCCCCTGCCCGCCGTCCTCGGCCACGAGAGCGCCGGGGTGGTGGAAGAGGTGGGCTCGGAGGTCCGCACGGTGAAGGTGGGCGACCATGTGATCACCTGCCTGTCGGCCTTCTGCGGCCATTGCGAGTTCTGCCTGACCGGCCACATGAGCCTCTGCGTAAGCCCCGACACCAAGCGCGAGGCCGACCAGGCGCCGCGCCTCTCCCAGGCCGAGGGCCCGATGCTGCAGTATCTGAACCTCTCGTCCTTCGCCGAGCAGATGCTGATCCATGAGCACGCCTGCGTCGCCATCCGCAAGGACATGCCGCTGGACCGCGCCGCCCTGATCGGCTGCGGGGTGCTGACCGGCGTCTGTTCGGTCTTCCACACCGCCAAGGTCCGCCCTGGCGAGAGCGTGGCGGTGATCGGCTGCGGCGGCGTGGGCCTGGCGGCGATCAACGGCGCGGCGATCGCCGGGGCCAGCCGGATCATCGCCATCGACATGTCCAAGTCCAAGGACAACATGGCCCGCCACTTCGGCGCCACCGACTTCATCTGCGCCGTCGATTCCGACCCGGTGAAGGAGGTGCTGGAGATGACCAAGGGCGGGGTCCATCACAGCTTTGAGGCGGTGGGCCTGAAGAAGACCACCGAACAGGCCTTCGGCATGCTCGCCCGCGGCGGCACCGCCAACATCATCGGCATGATCCCGATCGGCCAGACCATCGAACTGCCGGGCTACGCCTTCCTGGGCGAAAAGAAGCTCCAGGGTTCGCTGATGGGCTCCAACCACTTCCCGGTCGACATGCCGAGGTTGGTGGACATGTATCTGGCCGGCAAGCTGAAGCTCGACGAAATGATCTCCCGCCGGATCAGGCTCGAGGAGGTCAACGACGCGTTCGAGGAAATGAAGCGCGGCGAGATCGCCCGCTCGGTGATCGTGTTCGACGCTTAGGCGCCAGACGGGGCTGGCGCGCCGCGGCTCGGATCGTACTGTCGACCGAGGTGGGGGTGCGAATGACCAAGGCGTTCACGTTTATCCTATCGGCGCTGGTTCTAGTGTTCGCGCTCGCGCCGTCGGCCGACGGCCAGGTGTCCAGCCGACCTGAAACCGTTGTCGTGCAGAGCGGTTCGGTCACGCTGCACGGGCTGCTCTGGCGCCCGCGGGGCCACGGCCCGTTTCCCGCGATCCTGCTCAATCACGGCAGTGGCCGCACCCGTGAAGACCTGAAACGGCTCGGGCCATACGAGCGGCAGGCCGACATCCTCGGGCCGGTGTTCGCTCGCCATGGATATGTGTTCCTGTATCTCTTCCGGCGCGGCGTCGGTTTGTCCGCCGACCAGGGCGCGAACGCCGTCGACCTGATGACCAGCGAACTCGCCGCCCATGGGCAGGAAGCGCGGAACAAGCTGCAACTCCGGTTGCTGGACGACAGGGAGATGAGCGACGCCCTTTCGGGGCTCGCTTTCCTGCGGGTGCTCCCCGGGGTCGATGCGCGCGACGTGGCGGTGGTCGGGCACTCGCTCGGAGGCGCGCTCACCCTCCTGCTGGCCGAACGCGAGCCCCGCCTGCGGGCGGTCGTCGTCTTCTCCGGGGCCGGCTATAGCTGGGATCGGTCGCCGGCGCTGCGGGCGCGGCTCCTCGGCGCCGTGGCTCACATTCGGGCGCCGATATTCTTGATTCACGCGGCGAACGACTTCTCGCTCGGGGCGGGCAAGGCGCTGGACGCGCGGTTGACGGAACTCGGCGAGCCGCATCTCTCGAAGATCTACCCACCGATCGGGCGCACCGCCGACGACGGGCACGCCTTTCTCTATCTCGGCGTGAGCCGTTGGGAGCCCGACGTGTTCGCCTTTCTGGACGAACACATGCGCAGGTGAGTTCACGAGGCGATCGGGAGAGGCTCTAGAGGAGGTCGAGAACCTTCTCCGCCGGCCGGCAGAGGGCGGCGCCCTTGCCGGTGACCACGATCGGCCGCTCGACCAGGATCGGGTGGGCGACCATGGCGCCCAGGATCTCGTCGTCGGTCGCCGAGGCGCCGGCGAAGCCCAGGTCTTCCGCCGGCGTGCCGCGAACCCTGAGGATGTCGCGCGGCGAAAGCGCCATGAGCCTTAGCAAATCGGTCAGCTGATCGCGGGTCCAGCCCACCTTCAGATATTCGACCACCTTGGGCGCCTGCCCGGCCTCGCGGAGGGTCTGAAGTACGGTGCGGGAGGTTCCGCAGCCGGGGTTGTGGAAGAAGGTGACGTCCATGCCCGGCTGAAGCCCTACCCTCTCCCGCCGCAAGACGGGGCGGGAGAGGGCGGTACGCCTAGTTGACGACGATATCGAACGCGACGTTGCCGGTCAGAGCCGGCGTGCTGGGCGTGCTGATGTCCCAGGTCTGCACCTCCAGGTTGCCCCTGGGGCAGTCCGTGCCCGCCGTGGTGTCTCGCCAGAAGGCGACCAGGGATTCTCCGAAGGACAGGCTCCATTCGATCGAGACCAGCGGGAAGAGCTTCCTCAGCCTGAGCGGCGAGGACGGCTGGATGCAGTAGATGCCGGTCGACGGGTTGGTGAAGGCCACCACCCCGATGGAACGGTCGACGCCGAAGGCGCGGGTATAGCTGTAGGCCAGCCTGATGCTGCTAGCGAACGGCTGAGCCCCCGCCATGTCCGGCGATGGATTGTGGGACTTGGCGCCGTTGTAGCTGGCGCCGGCCGCGAAGCCGGGCGTGGCGATCGCGAGCGCGGCCGCGGCCGCGATGAACCCTGCGAGTTTACGCATGAATGTCTTTCCCTCTTTGATGTGAGCGGCCGACGGCGCCGTCGTCACGACCCGTTGCGAGATCGGAAAAGCCCCTTTCTCCCGTCGTGGACAATATCCATGGCCCGCCGCGCGCTTGTCCAGACGGCGGCGTTCACGTTCGCGGCGCCGGCCGCTCGGCCTCACCAGGCCGCGCGCCGCGCGCCCACCACCACCGTCGAGCCGGCCAAGTCCCAGGCCATGACGTCGCGGGGCATAGGGGGCAGGGGCGTGGCGTCCCCAGGCCAGTGATTCAGGAACTGGGCGTAGCCGATCTGGAGGGACCCCGGCCCCACCGGCCTGAACGAGACGGTGAGCCCTCCGGGCGCCGGCTTCCAGAACAAATGCGTCCACCGGCCGGGTCGCCTAAGGATCGGCGCCGGCCTGCCGTTCAACGTTACGCCGCCGATCAGGGTATCGGTGCGCAGATCGAGCCGCAGGGCGAGGACGTCCGGCGCGGCCGGCGCATTCACGACGATTGTCCCATCGGGGCCGTGGGCGACGGTGATGGCCGGGGCGGCGGCGGCCACGGCTCGCGCCGGCGCGGCGTCGATCGGGCGGGAGAATCCCGGAAAGGCGCGCCGGTCGACCCTTCCGCCGTCGGCGGTCAGCACCGCGCGGCTCCATGGGCCCAGGGCGACTGGGCTCGCCCGCCACGCCTTGCCGCTGGCCGGCTCGACGATGAAGAGCGGTTCGGCGGCTTGCGGGTGGCGGGGCGACCACGGGCTCGTGGCGTGCATCCAAAGGGCGATCCCGAGGCCGGCGACGAGCGCCAGGCCGCCAGGAATGAAACGTCGGCCTCCGGCCTCCGGCGACGGCCAGGCGAGGGGCCATAGCATCATCGCCGCGAGCCAGACGACCAGGGCCGGGGCCTCGGGAATGTCGAGGCCCTGAAGCAGGGTGTGGAAGAAGCCACCCAGCCAGGCCAGGGTAAAGGCGATCAGCGCCAGGCCGAGCCCCAGGCCGGCGCGTCGGGGAACTTCGCCCGCGGCGCTGAGGGCGCTGACGGCGCCGGCGGCGAGCAGGGGCCAGGCGACGACGAAAGCGATGGTGGGCGCGGCGATCTGCAGGGCGACGGCGGCGGCCAGGGCGCTCAGCAGCAGGCCGGTCCAGGTCCCGGCCAGCCGCGTCCTTCCGCTGGAGATGAGGGCGGCGACCAGCAGCAAGGCCCCCAGGCCGCTGGCCCCCATGGCGACCTCGAACAGGGCGAACCGGGCGAGCAGGGGCCTCTGCTCGGTAAAGCCGAAGCCCGTCCCCGTGGCGTGGCGGGTGAGGTGGAGCGCCAGGGCGGCGCCCAGGATCAGCAACAGGGCGGCGCCGAAGCCCTTCAAGGCATCGAGCCAGAAAAACGCGCCCTCCCGCCGCGCGCGCCAGGCGCCGGCCGCGATCAGGCCGGCGGCGACGGCCAGAATCGGCCAGCCGAGCCACGGGGGATAAGCCACCACCATCGCGCCCAGCAGATCGCCATAGACGAGGTCGGGCGCCCGGGCCGGCAGGGCGGCGGAAAAGGCGAGAGCCTTGGCGGTTCCCAGGACCTCGTCGCCTATGTGCTGCACCGAGCCCTGGTCCAGGGCCGCGACGGTGGAGCTCGGCGAATGATAGTCGAACTGCCGCCCGATGAAGGCGTAGTTCAGGCCCGCCAACCCCCTGGCCTTGGCGACGGTGAAGTCGGTGTCGTTGGGCAGCAGCTTATAGACGAACACCGATAGCGACGTGCTGGACGGGCGCGCCGCGGTGGCGCGGAAAAGATCGATGGCGCCCCCGTTGTTCGCGCCGGTTTCGAACATCGCCGCCCGCCCGCCGCCGCCGCGCGCCTCCAGGTTGAGGACGAAACCGGCGTGGGCCGCCAGGGGATGATCGGCAAAAAAGGCGTTCGCGCCCAGCAGTCCGGCTTCCTCCCCGTCGGTGATCACGACCATCACGTCCCGCGCCGGAACGCCGGCGGCCTTGATCGCCCGGACGATTTCCAGGATCGCCGCCACGCCGGCGGTGTCGTCTGCCGCGCCGGGAGAGCCTGGAACGCTGTCGTAGTGCGCCATCAGGGTGAGGGCGGGCAGGGCGGGGTTCCGGCCGGGCAGGACGCCGATCACGTTCTCGACGCCCGCGCCGCTGGCCCAGGTCTCGCCTTTGAAGGCCCTTGCGCGGAGG
>JBBQGZ010000064.1:0-12700 GCA_038323535.1 Caulobacterales bacterium | reverse complement strand
CACATGGCCCGTGCCGCCGGAGAAGCCGAGTTTCGAGACCACCGCCAGCGCCAGATCCTTGGCGCCGACGCCGGGCGACAGGCGCCCGTCGATGCGGACGCGCAGGGTCCTGGGCCTGCGTTGGAAGAGGCATTGGGTGGCCAGGACGTGCCCGACTTCCGAGGTTCCGATGCCGAACGCCAAGGCGCCGAACGCGCCATGGGTGGAGGTGTGGCTGTCACCGCAGACCACGACCATGCCCGGCCAGGTCAAGCCCTGTTCGGGACCGATCACATGAACCACGCCCCGGTTCGGGCTTTCCCAGTCGAAGAGTTCGATCCGGTGGCGTGCGCAGTTGGTCCTCAAGGCCGCCACCTGCGCCTCCGCCCGCGCCGTCACATAGGGACGCCGGCCGTCCGGTCCAGCGGCCAAGGTGGGGGTCGAGTGATCGATGGTGGCGATCGTCAGATCCGGACGGCGCACCTTCAAGCCCCGAGCGTCCAACTCGGAAAACGCCTGGGGGCTGGTGACCTCGTGCACCAGGTGGAGATCGACGTGGATCAGGGCCGGGCGATCGGGCGCTTCGGGTTCGACGACGTGGCTCGCCCACACCTTTTCGAACAGGGTCCGGGGAGGAGGCGTATGCGGGGTCGCCATGAGCGGCCTCCTTACATCCGAATCAGGGGATGGGCGCATGGACAAACTCCCGGGTGGAGGTTGGGACGATCCGGGAGGCGACCTGGGAGAGGATGGCGATAAGCTCCGCATCGTCGATCAGCCCGATGCGGTCGGCTTTCGCCTTGAAGGCGGCAAAGGCCACGGCAAGCTGATTGCCGCGCAGGGCAAACCCCAGGACCTCGGCTCGCTCGGCCAGGGCGTGCCGTCCCGAATGCTTGCCGAGCACCAGGTGGGAACCCTCGAAGCCGACGTCCCGGGGGCGCATGATTTCGTAGGTGCTGGGGTCCGCCATCACGCCGTGCTGGTGGATGCCGGCCTCGTGGGCGAAGGCGTTGAGGCCGACGATGGCCTTGTTTCGGGGGACAGCCTGGCCGGTGGCGCGCGCGACCAGACGGCTGGCGCGGAGGAGCTTGGTCGTGTCGATGACGGTGGTCACGCCATAGATGTCGCCGCGGGTGCGCAGCGCCATGACGATCTCCTCCAGGGCGCAATTGCCCGCCCGCTCGCCGATGCCGTTGATCGCTCCCTCGATCTGGCGCGCCCCGGCCTGGACGGCCGCCAGGCTGTTGGCGACGGCCATGCCGAGGTCGTCGTGGCAATGGCAGGAGAAGACCGCGGCGGGACGGTCGACCGCCTGGCGCAGGTCGGCGAACAGCCGTCCGATCTCACCGGGCGTCGAATAGCCGACGGTGTCGGGCACGTTCAAGGTCGAAGCCCCGGCGTCGAAGGCGGCCTGCAGGACCTCCGCCAGGAAATCCGGCTCGGTGCGGATGGCGTCCTCGGCGGAGAACTCCACATCGTCCACCAGGGCGCGGGCATGGGCCACCGCCCGGATGGCGGCCGCCTTCACCTCCGCCTGGCTCATCTTCAGCTTGGCGGTGCGGTGGATCGGGCTGGTGGCGAGAAAGATGTGGATGCGGCGACGCGCGCCCGGCGCCAGCGCGCGGGCGGCGGCGGCGATGTCGCCTTCGCTGGCGCGCGCCAGGCTGCAGATGATCGGGCCATCGATCTCGCCGGCCACCCGGCGCAAGGAGTCTTCGTCGCCCGGAGAGGCGGCGGCGAAGCCGGCCTCGATCACATCGACGCCCAGATCGGCCAGGACATGCGCCACCTCGACCTTTTCGTGAGGGTTCATGCTGAAGCCGGGGGCCTGCTCGCCGTCGCGCAGGGTGGTGTCGAACACCAGGATCCGCCCGGGATCCTTAAGCGTCGCGCCGCCCTTCGGGGCGGGCTGAAATACCTCGCTCATACCGCCATCTCCCTCTCGGCGGCGATCCGCCGCACGCCGATCAGACGATCGATCTGGCGGCCGAGGACATCGAAACAGCGCCCGGAATCCCGCGCGCGGACGCCCAGGGCCACGCGGCGCCCGCCGTTGCCTTCGGCCTCCATCTCGAGCGCGTCGATATGGAATCCGCGCCGCTCGACGAGCCCGATCAACCGTTGGAGCGATCCCTCGGCCCGGTCGATTTCGCAGTTGATGGTGCGGATCATCAGTCAAATCCTCTTAAAAGCCGTGGTGCATCATCTCGGTGTTGCCCTTGCCCGGCGGCACCAGGGGCCAGACGTTGTGTTCCGGATCGATCACAACGTGAGCCAGGCACGGTCCCTTGGCGGCCAGAAGGCGTTCGATGCCCGGCCCGACCTCGCTCCTGGCGGAGATGCGGAACGCCTCCACGCCGAAGGCCTCGGCGACCTTCACGAAGTCCGGATTGTCCGAGAGATCGATCTCCGAGTAGTTCCGGTCGTAGAACAGCGCCTGCCACTGGCGGACGAGGCCCAGGCGGGCGTTGTCCAGCAGCAGGATCTTCACCGCGACGCCGTAGCGGCGGGCGGTCGCCAGTTCCTGGATGTTCATCATGATCGAGCCGTCGCCGGTGATCACCACGACCTCGTCTTGCGGCCGAGCCAGCTTTGCGGCGATGCCGGCGGGCAGGCCATAGCCCATGGCGCCCAGACCGGCGGAGGTCAGGTGCGCCTGCGGCCTCGAGAAGCGGCAATGCTGGGCGGCCCACATCTGATGCTGGCCGACGTCGCAGGTGACCACGAAGCGGTCGCCGGCCGCCTCCGAGATCGCCTTCAAGAGCGCGGGCGCATAGACGTCGTCGCCCGGGGCGTCGTAGTGCGCCGCGTGGGTGGCCTTGGCGGCCCGGGTGTGGGCGATCCAGGCGCCGATCGCCGGCGCCGTATGGCCCAGACGGTCAAGCGCGGCGCCCAGGTCTCCGGTGACGGCCACCTGGGCCGCGCGGAGTTTGCCGATCTCCGCCGGATCGGCGTCGATATGGATCACCCGCGCGCCGGGGGCGAAGGTGTCGAGCCGTCCCGTGGCGCGATCGTCGAACCGCGCGCCACAAACGATCAGCAGGTCGGCCTCGTGCACCGCCTCGTTGGCGGCGCGGCTTCCGTGCATGCCCAGCATCCCCAGGTGCTGGGGATGATCGGTGGGCAGGGCGCCCAGGCCCTGCAGGGTCGCGATGGCCGGGATGCCCGTGCGCTCGGCGAAGGCGCGCAGGGCGCGGGTCGCGCCCGCCAACGCCACGCCGCCGCCGACATAGAGCACCGGCCGCTCCGCCGCCTGGATCTCGCGCTCGGCGGCTTCGACGGCGCCGGCGTCCGGTTCGGGCGGGGCCGGGCGGGCCGGCGCGGGGAAATACCCGTCGTCGGTGATCGCGCTCGCCACGTCCTTGGGCAGGTCGATCAGCACCGGCCCCGGCCGCCCGCAAGCGGCGATTTCGAACGCCTCTACCATCACCCGGGGGATGTCGGCCGGATCGCGAACCACATAGCTGTGCTTGACCACCGGAAGGGTCATTCCCAGGATATCGACCTCCTGGAACGCGTCGGTGCCCATCACCGCGGTCCCGACCTGGCCGGTGATCGCCACCATCGGCGTTGAATCCATCATCGCGTTGGCCAGGCCGGTGATCAGATTGGTGGCGCCGGGGCCACTGGTGGCGATGCAGACGCCGACCTCACCGGTGGCCCGCGCCCACGCGTCGGCGGCGAAGGCGGCGGCCTGTTCATGACGCACCAGGATGTGGCGGATGCCCGATCCGGCCAGGGCGTCGTAGAGCGGCATGATCGCGCCGCCCGGATAGCCGAACACCGTGGTGACGCCGAGCCACTGCAACGCGCGCACCATCAGGCCCGCGCCGGAGAGGCGCTGGGCGGGTTCGACGCGGATTTGGGCGGACGGGGGGTTCATGACCTCATGGCCAGATTTGTGGGTGTCAGGTGGCGCTGTTCGCGCCGGCGTCGAGCCAGCGCATCCGGCCGCGCAGGGCCTCGCCGACCTTTTCGATCGGATGGTCGCGGCCCTGGCGCAGGAGGGCTTCGTAGCGCGGCCGGCCGGCCTGGTTTTCCAGGATCCAGTCGCGGGCGAAGGCGCCCGACTGGATGTCGGCGAGCACCTCCTTCATCCGCGCCCGGGTTTCGCCGTTGATGACCCGGGGGCCGGAGGTGACGTCGCCGTACTTGGCCGTCTCGGAGATGAAGTGGCGCATCTTGGCGATGCCGCCCTCGTACATCAGGTCGACGATCAGCTTGAGTTCATGCAGGCACTCGAAGTAGGCGATTTCCGACTGATAGCCGGCCTCGACCAGGGTCTCGAAGCCGGCCTTCACCAGCTCCGTGGCCCCGCCGCAGAGGACCGCCTGTTCGCCGAAGAGATCGGTTTCGGTCTCTTCCTGGAAGCTCGTTTCCAGGGCGCCGCCGACCGTCCCGCCGATCCCCCGGGCGTAGCCGAGGGCGCGGCCCCGCGCCTTGCCGCTCGGATCCTGGAAGACGCCGAAGAGGCAGGGGACGCCCCGGCCGCGGACATATTCCCGCCGAACCAGATCCCCCGGGCCCTTGGGGGCGACCAGGATGACGTCCATGTCCTCGCGGGGCGCGACGCGGCCGTAGTGAACGGAAAATCCGTGGGCGAACAGCAGCGCCGCGCCGCGCGGGGCGTTGGGCGCGATCGCGTCGCGATAGATGTGATCGTGGGTCATGTCGGGGGTGAGCATGGCGATGACGCTTGCGCCTTTGGCGGCCTCCTCCGGTTCGGCCGTCGCCAACCCGTCGGCGGTCGCGACCGCCGCGCCCTTGCCGCCCGCGCGCACGCCCACGACCACCTCGCAGCCGGAGTCCTCGAGGTTCCGGGCCTGAGCACGGCCTTGGCTGCCATAGCCGATGACGGCGATCCGCTCGCCGGCCATGGAATCGGCGCCGACGTCGTCGTTGGTGTAGATGCGCATGGGTCTTCTCAAGCCTCGTGATGGGTGCGGGCGCGGCGCGCGGCCGTCGCTTGGGAGCGTATGATCCGGGCCGCCGTGCCGCCGGTCGTGATCGCGCCCAGCGACGCGCACGAGACCAGGGCGGCGTACTTTTCCAAGGCCCCGCGCGGGACGCAGCGCGGCGCGGGGGTGAACCCGGCCCGCCGTTCGTCGAGGTCGGCGTCCACGTCGATCCGGCGCAGGGCCGTGTCGATGGTGATCGCATCGCCGTCGCGGATCAGGGCGATCGGGCCGCCGCTCGCCGCCTCGGGCGCGACGTGGCCGATGACGAAACCGTGGCTCGCCCCGGAAAACCGGCCGTCGGTGATCAGGGCGACATCGTTGAGGCCCCGGCCCTTGAGCGCCGCGGTGACGGCCAGCATCTCGCGCATGCCGGGGCCGCCCTTGGGTCCCTCATAGCGGATGACCACCACGTCGCCGTCGCGGATCGCGCCGCCCTGGACCGCGTGAAAGGCGTCCTCCTCGCTGTCGAACACGCAGGCCGGGCCGGAAAACCGCGTCGTCTCGTGTCCCGAGAGCTTCACCACCGCCCCGTCGGGCGCCAGATCGCCATAAAGGATGCCAAAGCCGCCGCGCGGGAAGACCGGATCGTCGAAGCCGCGGATCACCGCCTGGCCTTCGCGCTCGGGGGCGTCCCTGGCCGCCGCGAACAGGCTCTGGCCATCGACTGTGGGCGTGTCGACCAGGCGCCCGGCTTCCATCAGGCGGCGGATCAGGAGCCGCGCGCCGCCCGCCTCGAACATGTCGTTCGCCAGGTAACGGCCGCCGGGTTGAAGGTCGGCGATCACCGGGGTGACGCGGCAGATCTCGTGGAAGGCTTCCAGGGCGAACGGCGCCTCCGCCTCCGCCGCCATGGCCAGAAGATGCAAGACGGCGTTGGTCGATCCGCCACTGGCCGACACGGCCACGGCGGCATTGGCGATGCTGGCTGGCGTGATGAACTCACGCGCCGTGCGGCCCGCCTCGACCAGTTCGACGGCGAGGCGGCCGCAGCGCTCGCCCTGCGCGCCCTTGCCCGGATGGACGGCGGGAACATCGTTGGCGCCCATGGGCGAGAGGCCCATGACGCTGAGCGCCATGGCCATGGTGTTGGCGGTGAACTGGCCGCCGCAGGCCCCGGCCCCCGGGCAGGCGGCGACCTCGACCTCCTTGAGCGCCGCGTCGTCGATCCGGCCGGCGCCGTGCGCGCCGACCGCCTCGAACACCTGCTGGATGGAGATGTCGCGACCCTGGACGCGGCCGGGCATGATTGCACCGCCATAGAACACCAGGCCCGGCACGTTCATGCGCGCCAAGGCCATGGCCGCGGCCGGGATGGTCTTGTCGCAGCCGACGATGACCACCACGCCGTCCAAGGTGTGCCCCTGAACCGCCAGTTCTACGGAGTCGGCGATGACCTCGCGCGAAACCAGGCTCGCCCGCATCCCGGGCGTCCCCATGGAGACGCCGTCGGAGACGACGACGGTGTTGAAGTCGATCGGTACGCCGCCGGCGGCGCGGATTCCGTCGCGCACCGGTCCCGCCAGCTTGTCCAAATGCATGTTGCAGGGCGTCACCGTCGACCAGCTGTTGACGACCGCGATCAGAGGCCTTTCGAAGTCGGCGTCGTTCAGGCCCGTCGCCCGCAGATAACTGCGCGCCGCCGCTCGCGAGGGGCCGCGGGTGACGGTGTCGCTGCGCTTGGCAGGCGACGGGGCGGGTCGGGACGGATGGGGAAGCGGCACGAAGAGCTCCAGAAAAAAGCAATAAAAAACCCCGCTCCGGGAAGGAGCGGGGTCTGATGACCTTGCGGGTTGTGCGTGTTTCAGGTCACGCCGAGCCGCTCCGCTCCAAGCTGGAGAGAGGAATAAGGCTTACGATGAGGAGCAGGCCGGCGATCGGGCGCGCGGTCCGGCCAGCGGCCGTCCCTTCAGGTCCCATCAGTGTTTCAAGACAAAACGACACGTCGATCACGCCTAAACTTTGTTGTTCGACGCCCGTTAGACCACGGCGCTCGCTTCCTGTGAAGGGCGTCGCACCAGAAAGTCGCGGGGTTCGAGCGGCGAGCGGCCTTGCGCCCCCTCCACCGCTTCGCCGCCCCCCTCCCCCGCGAAGAGGCGCAGGGGAGGATTTATTTGGGGGCGCGCCTCCCGTTGGCGGTCTCGACAACCCTGCTTAGGTCCGGGGCTTCTTGTCGCGGCCTTGCCCCCGGGCATGGCTTCCGGCGCCCACGCCTCGGCGGACCGCGCCCGGCGCGGGCGCCGCGGCTTTCGAGCGTCCCTTCGGCTTGGCCCAGCCTGGCTTATACACCGTGCGCGCCGGCGCTTCCTGGGGGCTCGGAGGCGCGGCACGATCTTTGGATCGGGCGGGACGGCGATGGCCTTCGGCGCCCACTAGGGGCGGCGGCTTGAACAGGGCCCGGTCCGAGGTCGGGAGGTTGGGCGGCGCGATCGCGTGCGCCAGCTGCTCGCGAAGCATCCTGGGCTCGACTTCCTCGACCGAGCCGGGGGTGAGCGTGGTCAGGGCGAAGGGCCCGTAGGCGACGCGGATCAGGCGGTTCACGGTGAGGCCGAGGGCCTCGAGCACCCGGCGCACCTCACGGTTCTTGCCTTCGGCCAGGGTCAGGGTGATCCACAGATTGGCCCCGGGGGGCCCTTCCCTGACCTTGTCGAGGGTGGCCTCGATGGCGCCGTAGCGCACGCCCTCGATCGTCATACCCTCCTTGAGCCGATCCAGCCGCCCCTGGTCGATCCGGCCGCGCGCCCGGGCGCGGTAGCGGCGCACCCAGCCCCCCGACGGCAACTCCAAGGCGCGGGCGAGGCCGCCGTCGTTGGTGAGCAAAAGCAGGCCCTCGGAGGTGATGTCCAGCCGGCCCACCGAAATCAGCCGCGGCAGGCCGGCGGGCAGGGCGTCGAACACCGTCTTGCGCCCCTTGGGATCATAGTGGGTGGTCACCAGGCCGACCGGCTTGTGATAGCGGAACAGGCGCGTGGGCTCGGCCGCTTCGATCGTCACCCCATCGACGGTGAGATTGTCGCCGGGACCCACCTTGACCCCCGGCGTGGTGAGCGTCCGACCGTTCAGAGCCACCTTCCCCGCCTCGATCAGGCGCTCCGCGTCCCGGCGGGAGGCAACCCCCGCGCGCGCCAGCACCTTGGCGACCCGCTCGCCCGCGCTCGCCGAAGCTTGACCGGCGGCGTCCCGCGCCGTTGGGTGGTTGGAATGGCCGGCCATGACCTCTCGACCATGCGCATCGCCCTGGCGCTGGCGCAAGACGCCGCCGCGCGCGGGGAGGCGCCGGTGGGCGCGGTCGTGCTCGATCCGGCGACCGGCCAGGTCCTGGCCAAGGCCGCCAATGCCCCCATCGCGCTCAGCGATCCCACCGCCCACGCCGAGATTCTCGCCCTGCGCGCCGCCGGCGCGGCGCTGGGAAACTACCGCCTGACCGGCCTCACCCTGGTCGTCACCCTGGAACCCTGCGCCATGTGCGCCGGGGCGATCAGCCACGCCCGAATCGGGCGGCTGGTGTTCGGCGCGCCCGACCCCAAGGGGGGCGCGGTCGTCCACGGCCCGCGCCTCTTCGACCAGCCGACCTGCCACTGGCGCCCGGAGGTGACCGGGGGCGTTTTGGCCGAGGAGAGCGCAGAGTTGCTCAAGGCATTTTTTCGGCCGCGCAGATAGACTAGATTTGTATGGGCTATGCCCGTGAACGATACGCCCAACCTTCTCCCCGGCGTCTCCGTGACCCTGAACTCGGACCACTTCAGTGTGGCCGGGCGACGGCTGATCCACGACTATGCCCGGGAAATGGATGGCGATGTTGCCGACGCTGTGTCCCGAGCTGTGCACGAAGCGGGCATCGCCCGTCGCGGTCGATTGATCGACAGGATCACGGCCATGCGCCGCGCGTGACCGACGACAGTGTCGATCTCATTCGCGAAGACCGCGAAGCCAAGTGAATTTCGTCGTCGCCGCCTCCGTCGCCGCAGTTGAATTGCCTTCTTCGATCTCCTCCCACCATCACCCCGGACGGCAGCGAAGCGAAGCGCAGCGACGATCCGGGGTCCAGAGGACTGGGCGAGCCGTTTGCCGTGGCGGGCGCTTGGCCCAGTCTACTGGGTCCCGGCTCTCTGCTCCGCTTCGCTCCGCGGCGGCCGGGATGACGATGATTATTGGCGGGACGACAGACGGAACATCTTTAGCGCCCAATGCCCTGGCCCTGGCGGAGTTGCGAAGCCTCGAACTGCTCACCGCCGACGAGAAGCTCGTACGGCGGGCTGGATCGGCCGGCTTGTCCACGTCGTTCGAAAGTTGGGCCAATAGTGTCGACCTGCAACGTCGCGAGTGCGCGGCGGGCCTGCCCTACTCCTCTTCGCCGAGCGCGCGCGCCTCTTCGGGGAGCATGATCGGGACGCCGTCGCGGATCGGGTAGGCGAGGCCGGCGGCGCGGCTGATCAATTCGGCCTTGCCCCGGTCGTAGTCGAGCGGACCATGGGTGACGGGGCAGACCAGGATCTCCAGAAGGCGAGGATCGATCTCCGGGGCGGCGGGGGCGGGGTCGGTCACGGGGCAAACCCTACTGCAACACCGGCGGCTCGTCATCGCCCTCGTCGGCGCCGGGGGCTGCGTCGATTTCCAAGAGGGCGTCCAGCACGGCGCGGCGCTCTTCCAAGGCCCGCGCTTCGAGGAGGGCCTGCTTTTCCGCCGGCGCGAACGGCAGGGCCATGCACAGGCTGTCGACCAGGGCCGCGCCGGGGGCGGCGTTCACCGTCTCCCACTCGATACCCAGGCCCCGCCGGTCGAGATAGCGGCGAAGCCGGGCGAGGAAGGGGGCGCGCTCGAACTCCAGGACCGCGTCCGCGCTCTCCAGGTCGGCCTCGAAGGGGGCATAGTCGGCGCGCACCTGGCGATAGGGCGTGAGCGCGCCCAGCTCCCCGCCGGAGCGGAAGCGGCAGACGCCGGTCAAGGTGATGAGGTACTTTCCGTCGCCCGTCTCGGCATAGGCGGTGATCCGGCCGGCGCAGCCGACGCGCGCCAGGGCGGGCTGGGCGCGGTCGCCGCCCCGGGCGGTCTGAACCATGCCGATGAAGCGGTTTCCGGCCATCGCGTCGTCGATCATGTTCAGATAGCGGGGCTCGAAGATCTGCAGCGGCAGGGCGCCGCCGGGCAGAAGAATGGCCCGGTCCAGGGGGAAGACCGGGATGACCTGGGGCAGTTCCGTCGTCTTCCTGTAGCCTTTGGCGACCATGGCGAGCGGCTCCGTCCGATCCCCTTAGGAGAACAGGATCGAGGATAGCCGGCGGCGACCCTGTTTGGCGACGTCGGAGCCCTGGCCCGCCGCCTCGAAAATGGTGAGCAGCTGCTTGCGCGCGGCCCCCTCGTTCCAATCGCGGTCACGCTCGATAAGGGTCAGAAGATGGTCGGCGGCCGCGGCGAACTCGCCCTTGCCGGCCAGGGCCTTGGCCAGCTCCAGCCGCGCCTCGTGATCGAGAGGGTCGGCGGCCAGGCGCCGCTCGGCGCCGCCGCTGTCGGAAGGCGCGGCGGCGGCCAGGCTGAGGGCCGCGCGCACGCTGTCGAGGTCGGGATTGCTCGCCCCTTCGGGCGCCATGGCGGCCGCTTCCGCCGCCCGTTCGGCATCCCCCCCGGCCAGGTAACAGCGCGCCAGGCCGCCGATGGCGCCCAGATGCTCCGGCTCCAACTGGAGGACCTCGGCAAAGCCCTGGGCCGCGCCGCCGATGTCGCCAAGCTCCAGCGACTCCTTGGCGAGACCCATTAGTTCCTCCACCTCCGAGACCGCCGCCGGGCCGACCAGCTTGTCGACGAAGGCCTTGAGCTGGCTGTCGGGCACCGCGCCCATGAAGCCGTCCACCGGCTTGCCGCCCGCAAAAGCGTAGACCGTGGGGATGGACTGGACGCGCAACTGGCCAGCCATGACCGGGTTCTTGTCGATGTCGATCTTGACCAGCTTCACCGCCCCCTTGGCGGCCGTCACCGCCTTTTCCAGGGCCGGCGTGAGCTGCTTGCACGGTCCGCACCAGGTCGCCCAGAAGTCGACGATCACCGGCTGGATTTTCGACGCTTCAATGACGTCGGCCGCAAAGGTGGCGTCCGAGCCTTCCTTGATGAGGTCGCCGACCGCCTTGGCCGGCGCGCTTTCTCCGATCAGGGACATGGATACTCCGGTGAAAATTAGGCGAGCGGCCTTAACATGGTCGCGAGCGCGCCGAAATCCACCACCAGGGGCGTCACGCCCAAAGCCTCCAGGAAGCGGCGCAGGCCCGCCTGGCTCACGCTCGTGGTCGCGGTGTTGACCAGGGGATGGAAGTTGACCGGGTCGCCGGCGGCGAGAGCCGCGTCCAGGATCAGGCGCACGCGCCGGCGGCCGTCGTTGAGCAGGGCGAAGACGGTGACCGAACCGGGCGTCACGCCGAGGGCTTCTTCGAGCACCGAAGAGCTGGCGAAAGACAGGCGCGGCATTCCGGCGACCGCTGAGAGCCGCTTGAGGTCGATCCGCGTGTCATCCGCGGCGGCGACCAGCCACAGGCCTCCCTTGGCGTCCTTCAGGAACAGGTTCTTGGTGTGAACGCCCGGGAGGGCCGCCTTGATGTCGACGCCCTCGCCGACCCGGAACACCGCCGGATGTTCGAGTGTGGAATGGGCGATGGCGTGCGCATCGAGGAACGCGATGAGATCGGCGCGGGTCTTCATGGCGGGAAACCCTCCTTCCCCTTCATGGGGAGGGAGGAAAATCATGGGGAAGGTCGACGCTTCCCAAGCCACGCGGATTGCCCCAGAGTCCAGGCCCATGCAGCTCGAATGTTTCCCCACCGCCACGCGCCCACCCGACATCGTGCCGGGCCGGCCCCAGCGGGCGTGGATGGACGCGTTCCTCGACCGTCATCCCTACCGCTGCCTGCCGATGACCATGGCCAATTCCACCGGCTGGGAGATCCTCTGCCCGGTGGGCTTCACCGTCCAGTGGAACGGCGGGCGCGAACAGAGCGACATCGCCTTCACCCCCGACCATCCCTTCCCCAACTTCGGCGACTTCGTGAAGAGCCATTTCTCGCATGGCATCGTCACCTTCCATCCGGGCTACCTCTTCCGCACCCCCGAAGGCTGGTCGATGTGGGCCGGCGGACCGCCCAACCATGTCAAGGACGGTATCCAGCCCCTGACCGGCCTGGTGGAAACCGACTGGCTCCCCTTCCCCTTCACCATGAACTGGGTCTTCACCCGCCCAGGCAAGGTGCGCTTCGCCAAGGGCGAGCCCTTCTGCTTCATCACCCTGGCCAAGGACAAGCCCCTCGAGGAGTTCCAGCTGGTGCAGCGCTCGCTCGAACGCGACCTCGACCTGCGCGGCCAGTACGAGGCCTGGCGCGGCAAGCGCGACGACTTCAACGCCCGGCTCTACAAGCGCGATCCAGGCGCGGTGAAGGAGGCCTGGCAGCGCTACTACTTCAAGGGCGAAATGCCCGACGACACAGGCCCCGCGCCCCGGGCCCACGTCAACAAACGCCGGATGAAACCCCTGAAACTGGGGCTCTGAAGGCGGCCGGGTCGCGGCCTTGCCAAGGCCTGGGCCCTCTGCGATAAGCCGCCCCCCAAGGCGGAGCGCGGGCGTAGCTCAGTGGTAGAGCACAACCTTGCCAAGGTTGGGGTCGAGAGTTCGAATCTCTTCGCCCGCTCCAGGTTTTTCGTTAAATATCAAGCGATTAAGGGCAGCCCCAAAAGGGGTGCCCTGCTTACACTGGGTCCTCAGGGCGGTAATGTAAGCCCCCTGTAAG
>JBBQGZ010000063.1:0-12930 GCA_038323535.1 Caulobacterales bacterium | reverse complement strand
GCGGGCGCCCGGGGCGACGGTGGACTCGACTAAGGTGGCCAGAGCCTCCTGGTCGGGCTCCGCTCCCGGCGGCAGCCACAGGGCCGCGCCCTCGTCGCCCTGGCCGCGCCAGGCCGTCCCCAGCGCGAACGCCCCGCCACCTAAGGCCCTCGCGAAGCGCGGAAAACTGGCCAGATAGGTCCGCGCGTCGGGCCATAGATGCCGCGAGACCGGATCGGATGAAAACGACAGGGTGAGGATGTCGACCACGACGTCGATCGCGTCGGTTCCCGCCTTGACGATCACTGCCCGGTCGATGGCGGTCGCTCCCATGGTCTTTCCGCCAGCGCGGGTCGGACCCGCGATTTTGCCACGTGGACGCGTATCACGCGCCTCTCCAAGGTCAACCGTCCATCTTGGCATCCTCATCCCAACGCTTGAACACGAGACTGGTGTTGAGGCCTCCGAAGGCGAAGGCGTTGAGCAACAGGGCGTCCGCCTCGATGGGCCGGGCCTCGCCGACCACCAGGTCGAGATCGCAGTCCAGATCGGGGCCCAGCCAGTTCAGGATCGGGGGCGCGAGGCGCTCGGCCAGCGCCATCAGGCCGATGACGCCCTGTACGGCGGTGGCCGCGCCGATCAGGTGACCGTGCGCGCTCTTGGTGGCGATCACCGGGTGGCCCTTGGCGCGCGGGCCGAACACGGCGTGGATCGCCGCCGCCTCATTCTTGTCGTTGAGCGGGGTGCCGGTGCCGTGGGTGGAGATCAGGAGCGGGGAACCCTCCAACGTCCCGGCCTGTTCGCAGGCGGCGGTCATGGCGCTGACCGCCCCATCCAGGCTGGGCTGGGTCCAGTGGAAGGCGTCGGAAGACAGCCCGACCCCCGCCAGCTCCCCAAGAATGGGCGCTCCGCGCGCCAAGGCGTGCTCGAGCGCCTCCAGCACCAGGGCGGCGCCGCCTTCGCCGATGGCCATACCGTCGCGGTCGCGGGAGAACGGGCGGCAGGTGGTGGGGCTCATGGCTTGAAGCCCTTCCCAGCCGCGCAGGCAGCCGGGGGTGGCGATGGCCTCGCTGCCGCCGACCAGGGCGACGTCCGCCGCCCCGGAGGCGATGAAGGCGGCGCCCTGGGCGATGGCGTGGCCCGAGGAGGAGCAGGCGCTGGAAACCGCGAACACCGGCCCGCGCACGCCAAATTCCATGGCCACCGCGCTGACCGGCGCGCTCACCATCACCTTGGGAACGCTCAAAGGGTGCATGCGCGCGATCTTCTGGCCATAGAACCGCTCATAGGCGTGCTCGAGGGTATGAATGCCGGCGAAGCCGTGACCCAGGACCACCGCGGCCCGCCGTTCCAGCACCGGCGCGCCGATCAGTCCGGCCTGGCTCAGCGCCTCCTGCGCCGCGGTCAGCGCGAAAACGCTGAAGGGATCGAGGGAATTGCCGACCCGGCGGCCGAGCGCCGCTTCGAGCGGTCCGATCACGTCCCCATCCACCAGGGCCACGGGCGTCGTATGCGCCGGGGGGCCATGGGGCCCCGGATCGAAAGTGTGCGGCGCGATGGCGCCCGCGCCGTCTCGCGCCGACGCCCAGACATCCTTCGCCGTATGGCCAAGCGCGCAGACCGCCCCTAGCCCGGTGACGACGATTCGGCGGCCCGGGGCGCCCACTAACCGCTGGACTTTCCGATCAGGCCCCTCAGGGTATCGATGAAATTCCCAAGATCGACCGTATCGTTGAACGCGTCCTGGGGGATCTCCACGCCGTATTTTTCCTCCACCGCGAAGACGATGCTGATCACGTCCACCGAATCCAGGCCCAGATCCGCCAGGGTTGCGTCGCGCACCAGCTTGCCCCGATCGATCAGCGCCTCTGCGGCGATCAGGTCCAGAAGGTCGTCATCCACGGTGGCCATCAGAGTCTCCGCCCCCGGTCGCCGGGACCCGTTAGCCATATCAAGGCGGAGCCTCGCGACCAACAGCGACGCGTTGGGCCAGGGCTACATCCAGGCGGCGACGCACGCCCCGTGCTAAGGTCGCGTGGACAAGAGGGGGTGGCGACCATTTCGATCGGCGATGACGTGTTCACCCGCTTGCCGCCTCGGGCCCTCGAGGCGATCTCGCCGGAGGTGCGCGACGGCGACATCCTGCTGTGCGCGGCCAAGGATCCCTTCTCGCGCCTGATCGGCTGGAGCACCAAGAGCCCGTGGAGCCACGTCGCCGTCGCCTGCCGCTGGCCGGCCCTGGATCGACTCATGGCCTTCGAATGCGTGGAGCACCTGGGAGTCCACGCCGTGTCACTGTCCAAGTTCATCAGCCAGACCAGCGGCGGCACGCGGCCCTACCCGGGCAGGATTCTCCTTGCCCGCCACGACGATCTCGCCAAGCGCGACGGAGACCAGGGGGTCGACGATCTCAAACCCCTCGCCCAATTCGCCATCGACCACATGGGCGACCGCTTCTCCGGAGGCGAAGTGGTCAAGATCGCCACCCGCATCCTCGTCGGCCGGATCGAACGCCATATGCCCCGCTCACTCGGCCCGAGCAACGAGTTCATCTGCTCGGAATTCGTCGCCCGGTGTTTCCAAAGCATCGGCATTCAGATCGCCTGGGATGGCCTGGGCTTCATCGCCCCCGCCGATTTCGCACTCGATCCGAAAATCCAAGCGGTGGCGCAGATCCAGACACGTTAGCCCCGTCGATCAGAGCGTCAGGGTCATGTTCGGCCGCACGCTTGCGCCGATTTCGCCGCCCTGGGCCAAATGAGCCGTACTCCCGCCGATCGTCTTGCCGTAGATTCGGTAGGTCTTGTAGATCCGCGCGCCGAAGCTCTCGAGGATGTGGCGCATGGCCAGGTTGTCCTCCAGGATCCAGGAATATTCGCCCTGTCTAATTCCAACCTTGACGCCCTCGCGGCGGATGGCGTCGAGGATCACGAAGGGGGCGAAGGCCCCGCGCGGGTCGCGGGCGAACTTGCGCTTCACCCCCATCAGCGGAACCCGGCCGCGCCTGACCCCGGCGACCTTCAGGCGCCACAACAGCTTGGCCCAGCCGAACGGGAAGAGTCGGCCGTCGAGATCGAACGTGGCGTCATTGAGGTTGGGCAGGAGGACGCCGAAGCCCGCCGCCTCGCCGTCGATCTCCAGGAACCAGACCAGGCGGGGGTGGAGGATCGGCTTCAAGGCCTTGGCCAGGTGAGCCGTCTCGGCCTCGGTGACCGGCGAGGCGCCCCAGTTCTGGGACCATGCGTCGTTCAAAATGCCGACCAGGATGCGCACGTCCTCGTCGAGGCGGTCCATCCGGACCGGCCGCAGATTGACGCCGGCGGGAAGCGGCCGGTTCAGCCGCGCCTGCACGCCCGGGGTGAAGACGGGCACGTCGGAAATATAGGCGTAAACGTCCTTGACCTTGGCGTAGCCCTGCTCCTCGATGCGCCCTGCGGCGTAGGGCGGGTCGTGGCCCATCATTAGCATGGGCGGGGTGTCGAAGCCGTCGATCAGCAGGCCGACCTCCTCGTTGATCGAGAGGTTGAACGGGCCCACCGCCCGCGCCCGCCCCCGCGCGCGCAACCAGGCCTCGGCAATACCGAACAGGGCCGCGAACACCTGCGGATCGTCCTCTGCCGCGATCATGCCGAAATAGCCGGCGGGCGCGGCCTCGTCCGTCGCCGCCAGATGGTCGATCTGGGCGCTGATCCGACCCACGTCCCGGCCGTTCCTGCGAGCCAGCCAGAACTGGGCCTCGGCATGCTCGAAGAAGGGGTTGTGCTTGGCGGACAAGGCCTCGCGGCGTTCCAGGAGCAGCGGCGCGATCCAGTTCGGATCGCCGGCGTTGAGCCGCATGGGCAGGCGGATGAATCGTTCCAGCTCCGCAGCCGTCGAGACCGGCAGTATGTCCACCGGCGAGTTCATCCCTCGGCGTAGAGCAATATGCTGACCGCCCCGGCGGCGAACCCCACCGGCGCGCCCCAGGCGGCCGCCAGGGGGGGAAGCACCCCGGTCTGGCCCATGGCGGTGAGCAGGCCGTCGGCCACCAGATAGAGCAGGCCGCAACCAAGGCCGAAAATCACCGGAGCGGTGCGGTTGCTGCGCGCGTGACCCAGCGCGGTGGGCAGGGCCAGAAGCAACATAATGATCGGCGCCACGCCTTCGGCCACGGTCCGGTAGAGCCGGGTCTTGAACTGATTGGGGCTCTTGTCCACCGGACCCTTACCGAACAGCGAGCGAAAGGCGGTGCCGGAGGTGATTTCATAGGTGTCCGAGAACAGGCGCGCCGCGTCGCTGGGCCGCAGGCTGGTGCGCCAATCCACAGCCGCGACGGTCATGGTCTCGGCGCGGCTCTCACGAACATCGGTGACCACGGCGTCGTGGAGCCTCCAGCCGCCATCCTCCCGCGTGGCGTCGGGCGCGGTCATGCGGCGGACGAGCGCTTGGCGATCGTCACGCTGATAAATCGAGACGCCGTGCAAAATCGTCGCTCCGGGCTCCGCCGATTTGATCGTCACCACGTCGCCGTCGATCCGGAACCAGCGCGGCGCCGGCGTTTTTTTCACCGGTCCGGGGGCGCTGGCGGCCCACCAGGTGGCCAGGGCCTGCTGAGCCCGGGGGGTAACCTGATCGGTCACCACCAAGTCGAGCGCGGCGACCGCCAAGGCCACCGGCAGGGTGCGCCGGAAGATCTGGAAGAGCGACAGGCCGGTGATGCGCATCACCACCAGTTCGCTGTTGCGGGCCAGTTGGCTGAACGTGAAGATGGCGCCGGCCAGCACCGCGAAGGGCGCCACCTCCTCGAACAGGAAAGGCAGGCGCAGGAGCATGTAGCGGCCGATCTCGAGCACGCCGCCGCGGGCGAGGATGTCGCTGGTGCGCTCGAGCAGGTCTATGAGTTGGAGAAGACCCATCAAGGCGGCGGCGGCGGCGGCGGTGCGCACCAGCATGATGCGGGTCAGGTAAGCCGAGAGGCTCAAGCCCCCCTTCTTGCGCATCGCGGTCGGGGCGGCCTTGGCGCGCCGCTCGAACAGCGCCTCAAGACGAAGGAACAGGCCGGAGATGGGCGTCTCGCCGGGCCGACGGCGGCTCGACAGGAAAAGCCAAAGCCCGAATGTGGCGATCAATGCGAAGATGCCGCCCAAGGCCAGGGCCGGGTCCACCTTGCCCGAGGCGGCGAAGCTCTTGCACAGGGTCACGCCGTGATGGAACGCCACCAGGATCACCGCGCCGACGATCATGCCCGGCGCCCGGCGCCCTCGCTTGGCGGCCAGCGCGAGAGGCAGGGCGAGCAGGGGCAGGAAGGGGATGGCCAGCGAGCGGGCCAGACGCGCGTAGAGTTCGGCCTGCAGCACCCGTTTGGGAATCATGGCGTCGGGGCGCTTCATTTCCGTGACCAGTTCCGGAAGCGTGAGTTCCTGCTCGTCACCGCCCCGGGGCCTCAAGGTCGCGCCGCCGCTCAGGATTTCGTGGTCGGTGAAGTCGCCGAACCGGAGCAAGCGGATGGCGCCCTTGGCGGCGTCGGACAGGATCAGGCCTCCGTTCAGGCGAAGATCGGTGGTCTTGCGGTCCGGGCGCAATCCCAGGGTCCCCTCGCTGGCGGTGACCACGGTTTCGCCGTCCGCCGACTTTCGCCGGATGAAGACACCCTTGAGGCTGCGCCCGGTGGCGTCCACCTCATCGGCGCTGATGGTGAAGTCGGGGCCGGCGTGGATAAACACCTGCGGATCGAGCTGGGCGGTCCAGCCGGCCTGGGTCGCCGCGTTGAGCACGGCGCGATAGCCAAAACGGCTGTAGGGCTGGAGAAAGCCCGTCAGCAGGATGCTGACGAGGCCCAGAAGGACACCGGCGAAGACCAGGGGCGCGACAATCCGCTCGAAGGAAATGCCGCCGGCGAGAGCGGCGTCGATCTCGCTTTCCTCGTCGAGGCGAGCGATGACGATGAACATGGCCACGAAGAACGAGGCCGGCAGGGCCAGTCCCAGCTGATAGGGCACCAGATTGGTGATCAAGCCGAAGAGGTAACCCAGCCGGGCGCCGTTGGAGGCCAGTTCATTGATCAGGCGAAGGGTCTGTTCCAGAAGGAACGCGACCAAGGTCACGCCCAGCACCGCCGCCGCCGGCATGGCCAGCATGCGCAACAGGTATCCGTCGAGGATCGCCGGCCGCCAGGATGCCCGGTAGACGCCCGGCGGGGCGGCCAGCGCCATGGCCGTCACGCCGGCTAGATCACTCCGCCGGCGCGACGGCGATCGGCGCCGAGGAATCCCAGCCGGCGGCCGACATCGGCGAAGATGGCCAGGGCCGTGTCGATCTGTTGCACGGTATGGGCGGCGCTGACGCTGGTGCGCAGGAGCCGGACATTAGTCGGCGTCGCCGGCGGCAAGGCCAGGTTGAGGTAGAGGCCGGCCTCCAGAAGCATCTTCCAGAAGATCACGGCGACCTCCTGATTGGGCATCGCCACGGCGACGATGGGATTGGCCTCGGGCCCGGTCTCGAAGCCCATGGCGCCGAGGCCATCGTAGAGGCGACGGGCGTTGCGCATCAGATTGACGCGCAATTCCGGCTCGGCCTGAAGCTTAACCAGGGCCTCCAGCGTCGAGGCGACGACGCCCGGCGGCAAGGAAGCCGTGAACATATAGGGCCGGCAGACGATCCGCATGAGGTCGAAATCGGGACTGTCGGAGACGCAGAAACCGCCGACGCTTCCCAGGCTTTTGGAGAAGGTTCCGACGATGAAGTCCACGTCGGCTTCGACGCCCGCGGCCTCGGCCAAGCCCCGGCCGGTTTCGCCCAGCACGCCAAGCGAGTGGGCCTCGTCGACCAGGAGATAGGCCCCGGTCTCACGCTTCACCGCGGCGATTTCCTTCAAGGGCGCGGTGTCGCCGAGCATGGAATAGATGCCCTCGACCACGATCAGCCGGTCCCCCGGCGCGCCTTCCAGGCGCCGAAGCCGTTTGTAGAGATCGTCGGGACTGTTGTGCCGGAAGCGAATCACCTCGGAGGCGCCCAGGCGCGACCCATCGTAGATGCTAGCGTGGCTGTCGGCGTCGAGCATCAGATGATCGCCGCGCCCGACCAGGGTCGAGAGCACTCCCAGATTGGCCTGGTAGCCGGTGCTGAACACCATGGCGTGTTCGCGGCCGTAGAACGAGGCCAGCGCCTGCTCGAGCCGCATGTGACCGTCGTAGCTGCCGTTGGCTATGCGCGAGCCCGTGGTGCCGGTGCCCTGGCGTCGCGTCGCCTCCACGGCCTTTTCGATGCAGTCGGGGTCGAAGGTCAGGCCCAGATAGTTGTTGGTGCCAAGCAGAATGGTCCGCCGGCCGTCGAGCATGCCCTCGGTGGGCGACAGTACGCTGTCGAAGCGCACGTTGAACGGATCGACGCCGTGCTCGCGCAGTTCATCATAGGCAAGCTTATAGGCGGCGTGTTTGGCGAGAATCGTCATGCTGGGGTCCCGCTGCGCAGGTCTTGGACTGCGTGGATCAAATCGCCCACGGTTTGAATCTGGGCGATCCGATCAAGGGGGATGGAGATATCATAGAAATCCTCGATCGCCATGACGAAATTCATTACCCCCAAGGAATCCATGCCAAGATCCTCGACAATATCTGTGCTGTCATTGATCTGGACGGGATGGCCGAGCACTTGCTCGAAGATCGCCGAAATGTCGTGCCGGACGGGCCGTCCCCACCCGACCACCTTACTGTCCACGAGCGCCAATTGATGGTTTTGCCGCATGCCGCCTGTCTGCCGTTTCGCTTGAGGTCGCGAAGCTCCGGCGCGCACCGTAACAGGTTTGAGACGCTCGCGACAACCGTGCGCGGAGCCGCGGCCTCGATCCGGTTCGCGGACCTCCGGCGCCCGCCGAATCAGGCGATAGCCCGTTCCCCCGTCTTGGCGAAGCCGCCCGAGAGATAGAGGCTCCTGGCGCGCGACCGGCTGAGCTTGCCCGATGACGTCTGCGGCAGACTGTGAGGAGGCGTGAGGATAACCTCCGCGTCGAGCCCGTGGCGAGCCCGGATCAGATTGGCAACGGCGACGCGAAGGGCCTCGCGCGCCGTGATGTCGCCCAGGCGGCATTGGACCAGGACCACCACGCGTTCCCCATCGACATCCGGAATCGAAAACGCGGCGACGTCACCGCTGCGAAGTCCGCCGATCTCCTGCTCGGCGCTCCACTCCAGATCCTGCGGCCAGACATTGCGGCCGTGGACTATGATCAGGTCCTTGGCGCGACCGGTGATCACGAGCTCACCCCCCAGGCTGTAGCCGAGATCGCCGGTGTCGAGCCACCCGTCTGGCGACAGGGCCTTGGCGGTCTCTTCCGGCTCACCGAAATAGCTCCTCATGAGGCTAGGTCCCCGCGCAAAGATGCGCCCCACGCCGCGGTCGGCCAGAACGGCGCCCCCCGCGTCGCGCACTTCGACCTCATGGCCGGCCAGCACCTCGCCGCAGAGCGCGAACTCGCGCGCCCGGGCGTCCGAATGCGAGGGTTTGCCGGCATGGGCGCGGCGTTCCAGGCGATCCACGTCGGCAATGTCGGTGCGCAGGCCGCGTCCGACGGGCGCCAGGGTGAGCGCCAAGGTCGCTTCGGCCATGCCGTAGCTGGCCACGAAGGCGCGGGGGTCGAAACCCGCCGGGGCGTAGGCGTCGCTGAAGGCGCGCAACGGTTCGGGCCGGATCATATCGCCGCCAAGGCCGGCGACGCGCCAGGAGGACAGGTCGAGCCCGGCGAGGCTGGCGGCCCCGGCGCGGCGGGCGGCGAGATCGTATCCGAAGGTCGGGGCGTAGGAGATGCTCGCGCGGCGTTTGGAGATCAGGTCCAGCCACAGCCCCGGCCGGCGCACGAACGCGCCAGTGGGCAGAAGGTCGATGGAGACCTGAAAAGCCAAGCTGCACAGCAGCATGCCGACCAGGCCCATGTCATGGTAGAGCGGCAGCCAGGAAACGGTGCGATCCTCGGCCGAGACTTCCAGCCCGCGCCCTCCGATCGCCACTACATTGGCCATCAGGGCGTCGTGGGTCACCGCCACGCCGAGGGGAAACCGCGTGCTCCCCGAAGAGAACTGCAGATAGCACAGGCCACGCGGGTCCGGCGACGGCAGGGCGCCCGCCCGCCCCGATGGCAGCTGCGTGAGCGCGCCGCCGCGCAGGAGCCCCAGCCCCGCCCCCGCCTGCTCGAACCACTCGACCAAGGCCGAGGGCGCGAAGGCCGCGCGGGCCCCCGCCGACACCAGCAGTCGCCGAACGTGGGCCACATAGGCGTCCTTGCCCGCGAACGGCGCCGGCAGGGGCACGGGGGCGGGGACAAGTCCCGCATACTGGCAGGCGAAGAAGGCGCGGAGGAAGTCGCCGTCGCTGTCCGCGGCCAGGGCCACGCGATCGCCGGGCTCGAGGCCCGCCGCCAGCAGCCCGGCGCCGAGGCGACGCGCTTGCTCGCCCAGCACCGAATAGGGCAGGACCTCGACCAGTTCCCCGCGGAGCGAGTGGATATTGATCCCGGTCGCCTGGCCGGCGGCGAAATCCAGCGCCTCGGCTATGGTTGAAAAGTCGCCCGGGCGGAGGGTCCGGCCGGGCGCGGTGGGCGTCGGAGTCAAGGGCGGTGGTCCAATCCAAACCGTCTTATAGAGAATGGCGACGTCGCACCCATAATGGCACACACCGCGGTGTCGCGTCATTATCGACAATGCCGCAAGACCTGATAGTCGATAGAGGCGGCGCGCGAGGCGGGGTGGAGATAAGGCCTTCGATGAACGAACCGGACGCGAGCGAGGCCGGGAAGAACGGCCGTCCCAGCCTTGGGGCGCTGATGAAGGAGGCGTTTCTCATCGACGCCTGGCGGCGGGAAAAGGGCCGCGATATTCGCCCCCTGACGCGCTTGGCGCCCTTCGTCCGTCGCCACTTGGCCGATGCGATCCTCGGTGTCGTCTTCCTGCTCCTCTCGACGGGCGCCCTGCTGGCGATCACCGGGGGCGCGCGCCAGGTGCTGGATCAGGGCTTCGAACTCCACAGCCGTGCGGCCCTGGCGCGCGTTTTCTCGTGGCTGGGGCTTGCCGCCCTCATCCTCGCGGCGACGACCGGCCTGCGAGTCTATTTCCTGTACAAACTGGGCGAGCGGGTGGTGGCGGATTTGCGCCAGACCGTCTTTCGCCACGTGCTCAGCCTCGATCTCACCCATTTCTTGAAGCTCCGCACCGGTGAAGTGCTGTCCCGCATGACTACCGACATGACCATCGTCGAGGCGACGGTCGGCAACGTCATTCCCGCCGCCTTGCGAAATCTCCTCACCCTGACCGGGGCCTTAGTGTTGATGGTGGTGGTCAGCCCCAACGTCACCGGCCTGGTGCTGGTTCTGATTCCGCTTTTGCTGACCCCCCTGTTCCTGATCGGCCGGCGCATTCAAAGGCTCTCCGTCCGAGCCCAGGACCGGTTCGCCCATGCGATCGGCTATGCCGGCGAGGGGCTCGAAGCCCTGGAGACCGTGCAGGCCTTCGGTCAGGAGGATTCGGTTTCGGCGCGATTCAACAGCGCCATCGAGCGCGCGTTCGACGCATCGCGGGCGCAGATTCGCGCCAGCGGCCTGATGTCGGGCCTGATGATCACCCTGATCTTCGCCGGCATGCTCATCCTGCTGTTCCAGTGCGCCGTCGCCGTGATCGTCGAACGCTCGATGACCCCCGGCGCCCTTCTGCAACTTTTGATCCTGGCCATGGTCGCCGCCACGGCGCTTCGTGACCTCTCGGAAGTCTGGAGCCAGATTCAGAAGGCGTCCGGGGCCTCCGAGCGCATCGCCGGGATGATGGACGCGTCTCCTACCATCGCCGCGCCGGCTTTCCCGACACCCCTTCCGGAACCGGCGCGCGGAGAGGTGAGCTTCGAGAACGTCAGCTTCGCCTATCCGGGCCGATCGGACCTGGCCGCCTTGAGCGGCTTTTCCCTGCGCGTGCGGCCAGGTGAGCGGATCGCCCTGGTCGGCCCCTCGGGGGCCGGCAAGAGCACGGTCTTTCGCCTCCTGCTGCGCTTCTACGATCCAGACGCCGGCGCCGTGCGGATCGACGGCGTCGATCTGACCGCGACCTGCCCGCGCGAGGCCCGCGCCCGCCTGGCCCTGGTCGCCCAGGACGCGCCTCTGTTCTCCGGTTCGGCGGCGGACAATATAGGCTTCGGCCGCCACGGGGCCAGCCCGCAGGACATCCGCGCCGCCGCGCGCGCCGCCCAGGCGGAAGGATTCCTGATCGCCTTGCCCGAGGGCTTCGACACGGCCGTGGGCGAGCGGGCCAAGACCCTTTCCGGCGGCCAGCGCCAGCGCATCGCCATCGCCCGGGCGTTGATCCGGCGCTCGCCCATTCTGCTTCTGGACGAAGCCACCAGCGCCCTGGACGCCGAGAACGAACGCCTGGTCCAGCAGGCCCTGCACGTGGCCATGGAAGGGCGCACCACCCTGGTCATCGCCCATCGCCTGGCCACGGTGCTGGAAGCCGACCGCATCGTGGTCATGGACGCGGGCCGGGTGGTCGAACAGGGTCGCCACGGCGAGCTTCTCGCCCGGGGCGGGCTCTACGCCCGCCTGGCGCGGCTTCAGTTCGGGGCCGAGGCGGCCTGATCCATTCGGCCGATCGCCGCCGCCAACGCCTGGTTTCGCCGGCCGCGCCACAGGGTGAAACCGGCAAGAGCCAGGTTGAGGGCGACGATCTCGAACAGGAAGAACCACAGCGGCCGGTTCGCCAGAATGGCCAGGAAGGCCGCGATCGTGCGGCTGTTGGCGCCCAGCACGGCGCTCGCCTTGACCACCGGCGCGAAATATCGGCGATAGAGACCCTTGACCGCTTGGGCGGTCTCGCCCCCGGCCGCCTGTCTCGGCCCCAGCGCCGCCTCCAGGCGGGCCTCTCCGGGACTCACGAGGACGGACAGGCCGACGTAGAGGTCGCCCAGAAGGCCCTGGACCGCGCCGGCTCGGTTCAAGGACTCCAGGTTCTGGCGCATCCAGGTCGCGCCGTGGACCCAGCGCCGATAGGTCTTGCGGCTGGTCTCATAGGCGTTGGCTTGGACGAAATGCGAAAGGGCGGCGCCGATCGCCCAGGCCCAGGCCCAGGCGCCCAGCGCACGCTGCAGGATGACCGCGAAGGCGATGTAAACCAGGGCTTGGCTCACATGGTCGCAGACGCCGTCGACCAGCTCCCCGGAGGTGGACGCCCGGCCGGTGCGCCGGGCCAGATCGCCGTCGGCGCCGTCCAGGACGTGCCAGGCGAACAGGAAGGCGAGACCGGCGAACGCGGCCCACGGCCAGCTGAGCCGCGCGTAGCAGAACGCGCCCGCCGCCGCCGTGAACACGCTCGCCACCGACACCTGATTGGGGGTCACCGGGCTGCGCGCCAGGACATCGACGAGCGCGCGGGAGACGGGGTGAATCAGATAGCGATTGGTCCCCTCTTCGATCTCGGCGGGCCGGCCCGGCGCGGCCCCGGCCTCGGGCGCGGCAAAGGAGGGGCTTGATTCCACGGCTGGTTTTGGCTCCTTAGGCGAGTCGCGCAGGTCGGTCTTGTGACGGCGAGCGTCAGGCGATAGCCTAAAACCCGTCCAAATGGACTCCGGATCGATGGAACCGCGCACCTTAAAGCGCGCGCGCCGGCCCTGTTTCAAATACCTTTCCTTTTAGAGGAAGACTTCATGACCAAGATTCGCGCGGCGATTGTCGGAGTGGGCAATTGCGCGAGTTCTCTCGTTCAAGGCGTGGCCTATTACCGGGTCGCCAACGACAACGGCGTGGGCCTGATGCATTGGGATCTCGGCGGCTATGAGCCGACCGATGTGGAGTTCGCCCTGGCGTTCGATATCGACGAACGCAAGGTCGGCAAGGATCTCGCCCAGGCGATCTTCGCCAAACCCAATTGCACCGCCGTCTTCGCCGAGGTGCCCAGCGCCGGCGTCACGGTGCGCATGGGCGCGGTGCTGGACGGCATGGCCGAT
>JBBQGZ010000062.1:0-12983 GCA_038323535.1 Caulobacterales bacterium | reverse complement strand
TTGGAGACCGACTTGGGCGGGATGCGGGCGATCTTGGCCACCACCGCCTCCACTTCCTTGAGGCCGATGACCTTCTTGCGGCGGGCCTCGGCGACCAGCATCTGGGAGGCGCCGGCCTCGTCGATCACGTCGATCGCCTTGTCGGGCAGTTTGCGGTCGGTGATGTATTTCGCCGAAAGCTCGACCGCCGCCTTGAGCGCCTCGGTGGTGTATTTCAGTTTGTGGAAATCCTCATAGTAGGTCTTCAGGCCCTTGAGGATCTTGATCGTGTCCTCCACCGAAGGCTCGTTAACGTCGATCTTCTGGAACCGGCGGACCAGGGCGCGGTCCTTCTCGAAATGCTGGCGGAACTCCTTGTAGGTCGTCGAGCCCATGCACCGCAGGGTCCCGGAGGCGAGGGCGGGCTTGAGGAGGTTGGAGGCGTCCATGGCGCCGCCGCTCGTGGCCCCGGCGCCGATGACGGTGTGGATCTCGTCGATGAACAGGATGGCGCCAGCGTGATTCTCCAGCTCCTTGATGACCTGTTTGACCCGTTCCTCGAAGTCGCCGCGGTAGCGGGTGCCCGCCAGGAGCGAGCCCATGTCCAGGCTGAAGATGGTCGCCTTGGCCAGGACGTCCGGAACCTGATGGCCCACGATCTTGCGCGCCAGGCCCTCGGCGATGGCGGTCTTGCCGACCCCCGGGTCGCCCACCAGCAGGGGATTGTTCTTGGTGCGGCGGCAGAGAATCTGGATGCAGCGCTCGACCTCGTTGGCGCGCCCGATCAACGGATCCACCTTTCCCTGGCGCGCCTTTTCGTTGAGGTTGACGCAGTAGGCCTCCAGGGCCTCGCCGCCGGTCTTGGCGGCCGGTTTTTCCTCCTCGTCGCCGGCGCCCTTGGTGGCGCGAGGCTCCGATGCGCCCGCCTTCTTGGCGATGCCGTGGGCGATGAAGTTCACCGCGTCGTAGCGGGTCATCTCCTGCTGTTGCAGGAAATAGGCCGCGTGACTCTCGCGCTCGGAAAAAATCGCCACCAGCACATTGGCCCCGGTGACGTCGTCCCGCCCGGAGGACTGGACGTGGATCACCGCGCGCTGGATGACCCGCTGAAATCCGGCGGTGGGCTTGGCGTCCTCCCCGTCATCCACGACCAGGGATTTCAGTTCGCTTTCGACGTAGTGGGCGAGGCTCTTCTTCAATTCGGCCAGGTCGACATCGCAGGCGCGCATCACCCCCGCAGCGTCCGCGTCGTCGATGAGCGAGAGCAGCAGATGCTCCAGGGTGGCGTATTCATGCTTGCGCTGATTCGCATAGGCGACCGCGCGATGGAGCGTTTCTTCCAGATTACGCGAAAACGATGGCACTTAAGGGCCTCTCAATCCTTTTCCATGGTGCATTGCAGCGGATGCTGGTGCCGTCTGGCGGTTTCGATCACCTGAGCGACCTTAGTCTCCGCCACTTCATAGGTGAAGACTCCACACACGCCGACTCCATTCTGGTGAACGTGGAGCATGATCCGCAGAGCGCTTTCACGGGATTTGTTGAAAAAACGCTCCAGTACATAGGTGACGAATTCCATCGGGGTATAGTCGTCGTTCAGGATCAACACGCGGTACATCGCGGGCTTTTGAGTTTTGGTCTTCGTCTGCGTGACGACGGCCGCGCCCGTGCCAATGACCTGCCCTCCTTGTTGTTTGTCAGCCACGACGGCTCTCCAACGCGGGAGGCGAAGGCCCCCCAGACCGAATAGATATGGAATCTTCGCCGCATTGGAAGCCCGATTCAAGCCCCGGCGCGTTCAGCCCGCGTGGTCCGGCCGACCTGCCCTATCGGCCCAGGTTACGGGCGCGGACCACGACCCCGGGGCCGAACCTTGCCCGCAGACGGTCGACGGCGGCTTCGCCTCTCAAGGCGCGGCCCTCGCCCGCGGCGAAAAGATCGACCTCCAGCGATCGCGTCTCGACGAAGCTCGAAAGCCCGACTCCGATCAATCGATAGGCGCCGCCTCGCGCCTCGCGCTTCAGCATATCGCCGGCGGACGCGAACAGGGTTTTCGCGGTCTGGGTCGCCTCCGGCAGGGTCCGGCGTCGGGTGACGATGCGAAAATCGGCGGTCCGCAATTTCAAGATCACCACGCGGCCAGCGAGACCCTCGCTCCTGATCTGCCGGGCTACGCGGTCGCATAGCGGCCACAGGCGATCCTCCAAGGCGGGCAGGGCGGCGAGGTCGTCGTTGAAGGTGGTTTCGGCGCTCAGGCTCTTGCGCGCCCGGTCCGGTTCGACCGGGCGAGGGTCGCGACCGCGCGCGAGGTCGGCCAGGCGCGCGCCATGCGCGCCCCAGCGATCGGCGAGGCAGCGCGGGTCGGTGCGCGCGAGATCGCCGATCGTCCGCAGGCCGGCCGCCTTGAGGTTCCGCGCGAAGACGGGGCCGACGCCCGGCAGGATGCATATTGGCCGGGGCGCGAGGAAGCTCTCGGCCTCCTCGACGCCGATCACCGCGAAGCCCTTGGGCTTGTCCAGATCCGAGGCGATCTTGGCCAGGAAGCGGTTGGGCGCCAATCCGATCGACACGCCCAGGCCGACATCGCGTTCGATCTCGCGCTGGAGTCGCGCCAGGATGATCGCCGGCGCGGCGCCATGCAGCCGCTCGGTGCCCGAAAGGTCTATCCAGGCCTCGTCGAGCGACAGGGACTGAACAAGCGGGGTGAGGGCGCGGAGCTTTTCGAAGATCAGCCGGCTCGCGGCTCGATATTTGGCGAAATCGGGCGGGATGATCACCGCCCCGGGGCACAGCCGGCGCGCCTTGAACATCGGCATCGCCGAACGCACCCCCGAGAGCCGGGCGACATAGCAGGCCGTGGTGACGACGCCGCGCTTGCCGCCGCCGACAATGACCGGCTGGTCCCGCAGTTCGGGCCGGTCGCGCTTTTCGACCGAGGCGTAGAAGGCGTCGCAGTCGAGGTGGCCGATGTGGAGCGTCCTAAGCTCGGGGTGCGCCAGCAGGCGCGGCGACCCACAGTCCGGGCATCGCCTCGCCGGGGTCTGCGCGAACCACGGGCAGTCGCGGCAGAGGATGCTCATGGCGGGGGCCACAGCCAGGCGGCGCCGCGCACGCCCGAGGAGTCCCCATGCTCGGCCGGGGTGATCCGGGTGGTGAAGACATCCGAAAACACCCGCCGCTCAATGATGGGGGCGATCCGATCATATATTTCCGGCGTGTTCGACATCCCCCCCCCACAGACGATGACGTCCGGATCGAGGATGTCGCAGATCACCGTCAGGGCGCGGCCGAGGCGATCGAGATAGCGCTCGAACGCCGCTTCGGCGGCGGCGTCGCCCGCCCGAGCCGCGGCCATGACGGCCTCGCCGGTCAGGACGCGTCCGGCGGCCTGGGCGTAGTCGGCGCAGAAGGCCGAGCCGGAGATCCAGGTCTCCAGGCAGTCCGCGCGGCCGCACCAGCAGCGGTGCGCGTCCCGTTCCGCCGCCGAGGGCCAGGGCAGGGGGGTATGCCCCCATTCTCCCCCGATGCGGTTCGCGCCTTCCACGGTTTTCCCCCCAATCACCACCCCGCCACCGCAACCGGTCCCCAGGATCGCTCCGAACACCACCCTGGCGCCCCGCGCCGCGCCGTCGGTCGCCTCGGAGAGGGCGAAACAGTTGGCGTCGTTCTCCAGCCGGATGGGCCGGCCAAGCGCGCGCTCCAGATCCTGGCCGAAGGGCTTGCTGTTCAGCCAGGTGCTGTTGGCGTTGCGCAGGCGCCCGGTCCTTGGCGAAATCGAGCCGGGCATGCCGACCCCGACGCTCGCGCCGGCGACGCCCGCCCGCCGCTCGACCTCGGCCACCAGCGTTCCGACGGCTTCGATCGCTTGGTCGTAGTCGCCGGGATTGGGCGCGCGAACCCGCGCGACGAACCGCCCGCCGGCGTCCAGGGCCGCCGCCTCGATCTTGGTGCCGCCGAAGTCCACCCCCACACGGATCATGCGTTCACTCCGGCAGATCCAGCGCCGCGGAGATCGCCCCTCGCAGGGCCGGCCACTCGTCGCAGCGCATATGCCGCTGCGGCGCGCAGGGCGCCAAGGAGCGCAGGCGCTCATCGGCGACCATCTGGAAGCGCCGCACCGCCGGCGCCTCGGTCGCCGCCGACTCGAGGTTGACCAGCAGATCGTCGACGAAGGCCGCGGGGCCGCTCGTCCGCGCCGCCAGGGCCGCCACCGCCGGCCCCTTGAGGCCGGCGCCCACGATCAGCGGATAGGGGAAGCCGTGCTTGATCAGCCAGCGGGCGCGCGCCTGGCGGCTGTGACCGGGCGCGTTGGTCAGGATGACGACGCTGGCCCTGGCGGCGAATCCGGCCAGGGCCTCGGCCGCGCCCGGCGCGGGTTCGATATCCTCGACGTCGGTCTCGAAGAAGGCGTCGAAGAGTTCACGGCCCCGGGCGAGCGCGACCGGCTCGGCGTCCTGGGCCCTGAAAATGCTCTGCAGCAGCGCATAGCGGGTCAGCCGCATTTCGAGCCCGAACCGGCCCACGAACCGCTCGAAACCACGCACGAACATCGCCAGCACTTCGTCGACGTCGACGATGATCAAGGGCGCCGCCGGCTCGATGGGGCAGAGGAAGATCTCGGCGGGCAGGGCGGGTTCGAAGGCCATGGAGGGCGGGGCTAACGGGGGCTTAAGGATATTGGTGTGTCTGGCGGGGGTTGAAACGTGGCGCCGGCGAATCGCCAGGCCCGCGGGGCACCGAGGCTCAAGGCTGCGAATGGTGAAGACCGTCCTCATCGTCGAGGATAACGAGCTGAACATGAAGCTATTTCATGATCTGCTCCAGGCCCAGGGCTACCACATCTTGCAGACCGGCGAAGGCCTCGCGGCGCTGGCGCTCGCCCGCGCGCACAAGCCGGACCTCATCCTGATGGATATCCAGCTGCCCGCGATCTCGGGCTTGGAGGTCACCCGCTGGCTGAAGGAAGACGAGGCCCTGGCCCACATCCCGGTGATCGCGGTCACCGCCTACGCCATGAAAGGCGACGAGGAGCGCATCCGTGACGGAGGCTGCGAGGCCTACATCGCCAAGCCGATCGCGGTCTCGACCTTTCTCGAAACCATCGGGCGTTTTCTTTAAGGTGGGGCCGGAAGGGGCGCGGCGCGCGCCTATTTGATCTTGCCTTCGCGGAAGTCGACGTGCTTGCGCACCACCGGATCGTATTTCTTGACCACCATCTTTTCGGTCATCGTGCGAGCATTTTTCTTGGTGACATAGAAAAAGCCGGTGTCCGCCGTCGAATTGAGGCGGATCTTGATTGAAGCCGGTTTGGCCATGGGGGTTTCGAATCCTGACGGCGCGGCCCTGGGGCCGGGGAATGTTTTGAAGGCGCGGACCCTACGAACTTCGCGCCCAAAGTCAACGCCGCGCCGACCCTACAGGTGAACCAGCCGCTGTCGACCGCGCGAGAATTTCAGAGAGGGAACCGGGCGGGCCGGGTCGGCCAGGCGCGCCGGGATTTCGCCAAGGACGAACCGGGTCACCGTCGGCAGGTCGAGGGCCGCCGCCTCGCCCAAGTCGAACCAGGCGATCTCGTCCAGCTCGCCGCAATCGCCTTGCCGCTCGAGGCTCATGAGGCGGTCGGCGCTCGCCATGAAGAAGCGGGCGTCGAAGCGCTTGGGCAGGGAAGGCGGCGTCACCGCGCGGGCGACGAAGTCGAGGGCCGCGAGGTCGGGCAGGGCGCCCTGCCCGAGGAACTCCCGCCAGGGCCCGGCGGCGGGGCGGGCGGGCGCGGGCCTGGCCAGCAGCAGCCCGGCCTCCTCGAAGGTCTCGCGGATCGCGGCCAGGGCCAGGGCGCGCGCGCGCGGCGTTGGAGCGGTCCTTTCCAGCCGCGCGGCGACTTGCGGCCGAAGGTCGCTCGCGAAGGGCGCGCGAAAATCGCTCACGTCGATGCGACCGCCGGGAAACACCCACTTGCCGGGCATGAAGTCGTGCCCCCCGTGGCGCCGTCCCATCAGGACCCTGGGCCCGGCGCGGTCACGCCGCACAAGGATGAGTGTCGCGGCGTCGCGCACGCGAGCGGCGCGGGCGCCCGACAATCGCGCGGCGGCCGACAGAAGGTCCGGGTCATCGAAGGCCGGTTCGCTCATCGCGGGACTCTAGGCCGCGGGCGAGGGGCGAGGGAAGCCCGAGAGTGGCGGGGCTGAGCGGGGCGGCTTTGCGACCCAATGGAGACCTCCGATAGGTCTGCTTTCCAAATAGAATAGGACGGGGTCGCAATGGCGGCCTGCAAATAAGTCGCCTTGTCAAGTTCTTGCTCGACGTGGACGAGGTCATGCGGATCACCGCTGGCGAACGCGACCACGCCTCGAGACCTGCCGGCGCCGGCTTTTCATGCGCGATGGGCCGGGGTTCAGTTCGTACACCTCACGAGCGTCGTGGAAACGTTGGTCGCGTCTACTTGGATGAGCCGATCGCCTTCGAGCCGCAGCTCCCATTGGGTCCCGGCCTGTGAGGCAGGGCTGACCGTGCGCGTGAAGATCGAGCCACCCTCGGCGCTCACGACGCGACCGACGCTATCGACGCCCAGGCCGCGCAGCCGGATGAAATCATCCGACCCGCGCCGCTCCACGCTGTAGACAAATTTGACGGCGCAGGCGGGCCTGCCGGCTTCAGATGGAAGACCCCATACGCCCGACACCTTGCCGAGCAGGACAACGCGGGCGTCCGTGGCAAACCGCGCCGGTTCCGTCGCCGGCGCGGGTGGCTTCGTGGCGCCAACGGATCGGCAGAGACCTTGGGTAAAGCCGAGGCGGCAAACCGCGCCGGGATTGAGACCCAGGACCCCGCCTATGATTCCAAGAACCAGAATTGCCGCCAGCGCGACCCGGGGCGACTTCTTCCGCACCGCATAGCCGACGCCCTGAGGCGGAGCCTTTCCACCGATCAACGCATGGACCGCGGCCAGCAGCGTCTGAAAACGGTTGTCTTGGATGTCGCCGGTCCAGCCGCCGAGCTTCAGCCCCTGGTGTTCACCGAAGAACAGGGGGGGGATCGCACGGTTCGACAAAAACCTGGATCAGCTTGCCCTTGTGGCGCGCGCGTCGGGCTTCAGCCTTGACGTTCTCGCTTGCGGCGGAAGCTCGCGACCAGGCGACGATGACGACTTTCGCGGACTCCAATTCGTGCTCGATGGTGGTTTCCCACGGGGCGCCGGGCGGTATGTCATGGTCCCACCAGACCGACAATGCGGAGGCCCGCAACGCCCGCACGATACGCTGCGAGGCCACGGCGTCATCACGCTTGTAGGAAATGAATATGTCCGCCACTGACCAGCGCGCCTCCGGCGTTCCTCGTTCGACGTCTTACGACGATGGCATGGAGACGTCATCGCCATGCCTGGCGCCCACCCTTCGCAGGCGCCTTATACGCCCGGCGCCTTCGCCAGCTTTTTTTCGACGCGCGCGAGACTGAGTGTGACGCTCGCGTGATCGGCTGGCGCGTGTTCAGGGGTGTATACTTCGAGCGCCGCCCGGTAGCAGGCGATGGCGGCGTCATACGTTGCGCGGCCTCCGCCCTTGTCGCCTTGTGTTTCGAGCGCCTCACCCAGATTGTTCTGCGTCTCCGCCCAATCGGCCGGATCGTTGGCGCGTGTGTGCACCTCCAGAGCGGCCCGAAGGGCCGTGATCGCGTCGCCCAGGGCCTGGCTGTCCCCGCGTTTGCCGAGTTCTATGAGTGCGGCCCCCAAATTGTTCTGGGTGTCCGCCCAATACGATGGGGCCCTGGCGCGCGTGCGCACTTCCAGGGCGGCGCGATAGGCTGTGATCGCGTCGCGCAGCGCCTGGTCGTCCCCGCGTTTGCCGAACGTAGTGAGCGCGTTCCCCAAATTGCTCTGCGTCGCGGCCCACATTGCCGGGCTGCCGGCGCGGGTGCGCACTTCCAGGGCGGCGCGAAGGGCTTCGATCGCCTCGCGCGACGCTAGATCGTCCCCGCGGTCGCCGAGTGTAGTCAGTGCGACTCCCAAATTGTTCTGTGACGCCGCCCACATCGCCGGGTTGCCGGCGCGGGTGTTCACTTCGAGCGACGCGCGATAGGCCGCGATCGCGTCTCGCATCGCCTGGTCGTCTCCATGGTCGCCGAGCGTTTTGAGCGCCGCGCCCATGTTGTTCTGTATGAGCGCCCAACGGGCCGGCGCGCTGGCGCGCGTGCTCACTTCCATCGCGGCGCGATAGGCTGCGATTGCGTCGTGCAGGGCCTGGTCGTCCCCCCGTTCCCCGAGCGTTTCGAGCGCGTTTCCCAGAAGGCTTTGCGTCCGCGCCCATTCCACGGGGGCGCCGGCGCGCGTGGTCACCTCGAGCACGGCGCGATAGGCTGTGATCGCGTCGCTCAGCGCCTGGTCGTCCCCGCTTCGGCCCAACGTCTCCAGCGCCGCCCCCAGAGTGGCCTGTGTCATCGCCCACTTTCTGGGGTCGCTGGCGCGTGTGCGCACCTCCAGAGCAGCGCGGAAGGATTGGATCGCGTCCCGCATCGCCTGGTCATTCCCCCGTTCGCCGAGCCTCATGAGCGCGGCCCCCAAGCCAGTTTGGGTCTCCGCCCAATCGGCTGGGGCCGTCGCGCGCGCGCGCGCCTCCAGGGCGGCGCGAAAGGCCGCCAGGGCATCGTCCAGCGCCTGCTTGTCACCGCGTTCACCGAGAACCGTGAGCGTGAGCCCCAACTCGTTCTTGGTCGTCGCCCAATCGGCCGGCGCGCTGGCGCGGGGCGCAAGCGGCAGAGCCGTGTCGCGATAGAGGCGGGCCGACGATGTCAGAGGCTCCGGTTCACCGAAAACCTGACCGCGCTGGCGAAGCGCCGACGCCTGCTTCATCCTATATCCCCAGCGCGCTTTTGTCTCCGTCTCCGGCGCCGTCTCCGCGGCTTCCTCATAGAGCGCCGCCGCGCCGAGATAGTCGAACCGCAGGGCCTTCACCTGCGCTTCCAGGCTGACGACCTCGGCCTCGCGGAGTTGCGCCTTCCCTCGCGACACCCGCGCCGCCTGACGGGCGTCGCCCAGGATCCGCTCGGCGCCGTCCAGATCGCCCGTGTCCATCGCCGCCCGGGCTTGGCCCAGCAGGCCGGCGGTCGCTGGATCGCCGCTTGTCGCGAGCAGGGTCAGGCGTTCCTGCAAGTCCTTGATCTGGGTGGCGCGACCGTCGATGAGCCTGAGGAGCTGGTCGAGATCGATCCGTCCTCGGCGAGAGAGTTCGACGCCGACCCGCTCGGCCACCGCCACCAACGCCCGCTCGGAAACCGCGCGCGCCGACGCCGCGCGCCGCACTTCCTGCTTGATCCCGTCCCACTGGGCGACGGTCACGCCGGCGTTGCGTATCTGATCGGGCAGCGCCTGGGCCGACACCCCCACCGGCACGGCGAGAAGGCTCGCCGCAAGCGTCAAGGCTCGGATCATTCCCCGCATCGTGATCCCTTTCATTGCCCGGGGCGTGGAAAATATTTCGACCTAAACCGTATCGGGCGGCCCCGTCTGCTTGCAAGGACCCAATGACCGCTTCCCACCCGACTGCAACGTTGAGAGAGTCGGCTATCCGCGCCCGGAGACCCGCCAAACCTGGGGACGGGTTCGCGCCAGAAGTGGACGTTGGCTTTTCTCCAAGAAGCGGACGCTCGCCGGCGCGGCACGAACGTCAGCTTGCCGGGCCCGGTTCAGAGGGCCGAGTCCGACCCTCACCCGAGATTCGGAACCTGCGCTTCCAGGCGCCTTCCCGCGGCCTGTCAGGCGCGATGCGGGCGGTCGGCCGCGGCTGCGCGGGCGCCGCTCGAAGCTCATCAGCCCCCGATGCGTGCGATTTCCGCGAGCAGGGCTTCGTCCGAGACCGGCCGCCCGAGGAACCGGCGCAGCAGCTCCGGCGTCTCGACGGAGGCGCCGAAGCGCAGGAGGTGGTCGGAGGCGTAGCGGTACCAGGCGGGGTTTCCCGCGTCGAAGTCGCCCATCTCCTGCCGAAACCGGCGGCGCAGATCGGCGGTGACGACGGCGCCGAGGCCGTAGTTGATCATATAGCCCGGCGAGTCGACGAGCTGGACGCGCAGCGCCCACCAGAGCGCCTCCGGATGCGGGCGGATGTCGAGGTAGCGCGAGGTGATCTGGGTCCAGACGGCGTTCGGGTCCGCCTGCGGCTCGCGCAGCATGCGCAGCTCGAACAGGCCCCAGGCGACGTCCAGCATCACACCCGCCAAGAGCGCGCGCTTGCCCGCCGCCCCGCCCCCGCTTCTGCCCAGATAGCGCCGCTGCCACCTCGGGTCGGCGACGGCCCAGGAGGTGACATCGGCGAACGCCTCGACGAAGAGATCGTCGCCGAGGTCGAAGAAGGCGGGCCGGGCGCGCACCGCCATCATGTGCGCCACATGGCCGTCCTCGTGCACGATCTCGTTCAAGGCGAAGAGCCCGCCCTGTTCGACATTGCCCGAAACCCGCGCCAGCGCCGGGCGCCAGCCTCTCGGCGTCTCGCGGCCGATGCGGATGAAGTCGGCGTAGGCCAGCGGCGCCTTGCCCGGCCGCACGCCCAGGTCGTGGATCACGCCGGCCGCCTCGAGGTCGAGGCCGAGGTCGCGATAGTAGGCGAACGAAAGGGCCGTGATCCGCTCGGGCGGAATGAGGCTGTCGAGCGGGCGGACCCCGCTCGCGTAGTGGCTCCAATAGTCCCAGGGCTCCATGGCCGGGCCCGGGTTGGCGTCCCGCCAGGCTTCGAGCGCCGCGACCAGCCACGCCTCGACCTGGCCCGGTGAAGCGCCGACGGTGCGCGCGGCGTCGGCGATCGGCGACGATCCCTTGGCGCGGGCCTCGTCGGCCGCGAGCCGGATCAGGCGCCGGTAGGGGCTGCCGGGGGCGCCGTCGGCGTTGATCCGCCGCCAGAGCGGCGTCAGCGCGTCGAACAGCGCCTTGCGCCGCTCGGCCGTGTCCAGCTCCTGCAGCAGCTCCAGCGCCGTGGCGCGCGCGATGGTCCGGCCCTCGACGCGATGTGGTTGCCGAAGCGTTCGAAGCAGCCGTAGAGGGCCGCCGACAGGACCGCCCGATCCAGGCTGGCGTCGGGGGCGGTTTCGCATCGGGCGCCGGCTTCCTCCGTCGTCGTCGTCACGGCCGCCGCCGGAGGATCCGCGAACGCCTTTTGCATGTGCCGCAGCGCTCGCGCCGCCTGGCCGTGGAGCTTCAGCCGAGCGGCCCGGCCCAGCCCCGCCTTCAGAACCGCCGCTCGCTTCCCCAGCGAGGCCTCCCACGCCGCCCGGCCCCGCCCGTCGATCTGGGGCAGGGCGCCCGCCGAGAGCGTCGAGACGGCGTAGGTCGCATCGAGCCAATCGGCGTAGGCCTGTTCGGTTCGGGAAAGCCCGCCTTGCGCCGCCGCCGGGGCGGCGACCGCCAGACAGGCGGCCAACGCCGCCGCGATCATGCCGACACGCATCGAGCCCCCTTTCGTCGCCGTTCACGGCTCGACAATACGACGCCATCGACCGCTCACGATCCGAGTCCGGCTTTGGCAAAGGTCCGCCGCGGCCGACACAAAGTCCCGTAACCTAGGGGACGGCTCCGCGCCAAGCGGGCTTTGGGGCGGATGCCGTAAGCAGACTTTAGAGAGTTCCGCTTTGCGGCGGCGCCCTGGCGTCCGAAGCCGACCCATGTCGGACATTGGGAAGGTCCGCTTGCAGGCATTTGTCCGCTGCGGGCGTCGCCGGCGACCTGATGGGCATCAATCGCGCGATATGGACAGCCCCGCGAGAAGCGGAGCGTACGCGGCGAGCCTGCGGGATACGAACTCCGTGAAGAGCCGCACGCGCTTCGTCTTGCGTGTCTCCCCCTGTGTGAGAAGCCAGAGCGTTCCGTACATGTGCAGGTCGGCGCCCGGCGCTCTCACCAGCAGGGGGTCGGCATCTCCGACGAAGCACGGCAGTGTCGTCATCCCGATCCCTTGCCTTACTGCAACGATCTGCGCCTCAGCGTCTGTGGTCCTGAACGGAACCCCTGTTGTGCGGACCTCGCGGGCCCAGTCCGGGATTCCAAAAATGCTTATGACGATCCACCGGATGGGATCAGGCGCGCCCGCACGCGACGCGGCTAGTCGATCGCGGGACATGTAGACGCCTCCGAACAGCTCCGGTCCCTTCAGGCCGTGAAGATTGAGCGGCAGGGTTTTGCGGTCGTAGACAACGCGGATCGCGACATCGGCCTCTCGGTTGGTCAGATTTGCCAGCTCGCCGGACGACAAGATTTCCATCTCGATGTCCGGATGCAGACGCGCGAAATCGGCGAAGTCCGGCATGAGCAGGTGGGTCGCGAGGGGCGGCGCCAGTGTCACCCGCAGAAGCCCGCGCACACTCTGGTCGCGGCCGAAGACCCGCGTCTCCAGCAGGTGCGACGACGCTTCCATCTGGTCCGCGAACTCGAGCACCTCCTCGCCCGCAGCCGTCAGGCGGTAGCCCGAAGGCAGCTTTTCGAACACGTGCGCCCCGAGGCGTTCCTCGAGCTGTGCGATGCGTCGCAGCACGGTCGAGTGATTCACACCGAGGCGCTCGGCGGCAGCCCGCACCGAGCCTCCGCGCGCGACGGCAAGAAAGTAGCGAACGTCATCCCAGTCGATCATGGCGCAATCCTGCACCGCAGGGGTGCGCCTTTCCAAGTCCGTGTCCAATACATCGAGCCGCATCTCGCTTGTGAGCAGCACGGCGGTGATCGTAGCCCAGCCAACACGCGCAGCCCAATTCCGCACAGGACACCGATCGTTGGCGGCTGGCGTCAGTCGTACAGCCGGATCGATTTCGCACCACGGATGTGCGCGTTTCCGCACTCAACGCCTGGCGCCGGCGGACCCATCTCGACGTTCTCGGAGGCTTTCCCCGAAAAACCTGTGCGTCGTCAGGACATTTGAGACAGGTGGGGCTGGGATTTAGCGGAGGGTTGGCTTCACCTGGGGTTGATATTTAGGCGGCGATTTTGCGGTGCTGCAAGCGCCGATGTTCGATGGTCTGTCGTTTGATGCGGGCCC
>JBBQGZ010000061.1:0-13077 GCA_038323535.1 Caulobacterales bacterium | reverse complement strand
GAATTCCAGCGGCAGGCCGGCGAGCCCGTCGATCATCGTGTCGAGGCCGCCAAGCGTATTGAACTCTCCCAGGCGCGCCTTGCGGTAGGCGGCGTCCACGCTGGTGCGCATCATGAAGCCGTAGGTCAGGCCGGCGGTATGAGTGGCCAGATCGACTACCTTCATAGGCCGTTTGGGCGGGGTGGTGAGGAAGCTGGCCGGCGCGCTCGCGAGCAGGGTCGGGACGCCGCTGGCGTAGACGCCCAGGCCCTTCCACGACGGAATGTGGGTCGCGACGTCGTCGTCCAGGCCGATCAGGCCTTCCTCGGCCAGCATCATCAGCGCCACCGCCGTGATCGGCTTGGTCATCGAATAGATGCGGAAGATGGCGTCCTCCCGCATCGGCCGGGCTCGCTCGAGATCCATGTGGCCGCTCAGGCCGGTGTGGATGAGGGCGCCCTTGCGCCAGACCAGGGTCAGCAGGCCGGGCAGGTCGCCGCCATCGACGTAGCGGCGTTTCATCACCTCATCGAGGCGCGCCAGCCTGGCCGACGAGAGGCCCGCCGATTCGGGTTTAGTCATTTGAGTTTCCTCGTCATTGCGCCGCCCGAAGGCCCCCTCCACCGCTTCGCGGTCCCCCTCCCCCAACGCCAACGGAGGAGACAGAAGAACGCGTTCTCTTCCCCCTCTGGGGGAAGTACCGGCGTAGCCGGGGAAGGGGGCTCGCGCGGGCCCTAGTTCAGATTCGCGGCCCGGGGCGCGGCCGCCTGGCGGGCGATGGCCAGGGCGATGAGACGGTCCCAGCCGATCAGGGAGGTGAGATGGGCGTAGATCTGGCTGAGCGCCCCGTTGTCCAGAAGCTCGCGCACCTTGGCGTCGGGCAGGGCTTTGAGCTTGTCGTCCGAGATGGCGAAGTATTCGGCGATGGTCTGGGAGGCGCCGGGGGAGCCGTCGGCGTTGGCCGGGGTGTAGGTGGCGGTGCGGGTTTCGAACAGGTCCAGGTCCTTCACCAAGGTGACGAAGGACTCGGTGCGCCGGACCTCGACCTCGAAATCATTGCAGAACTTGATGCAGTTCTTGGTGTAGTCGGTGGGCTGGCCGGCGGCGTCGAAGAAGGCCAGGTCGGGCAGGTCGCCCAGCATCGGGGCGGCGCGATCGATGCACACCACCAGCTGCTCGCGGGCCTCATCGTTGGCCAGGACGAAGGGATAGCGGCGGATGTAGGCGGGAATATAGACCCCGGTCTCGAATGCACCGTCGGCCTGGATGAACATGTTGCTGTCGGCGTTGATGCCCATCACCGCCAGGGGCTGATGCTTCTCCCCGGCGAAGATGATCGGATAGGAGAGCGCCGCGGCGGGAAACTCCGTCACCGTCAGCGGAACCACATGGCTGCCGGCGGCGAAGCCGTAGGGCCGGTCGATGCGCCGAAGGCCGAGCTTGGCGTGGGTCTCGCTGCTCAGGGGTTCGGGCCGGGAATAGAACAGGACATTGCCGGAGATGGGCCCGGTGTCGGGCTGGGCGGGCGTGGTCATGACGCACTCGAAGGCTTGAGGGGGTGGGGGAACGGCGGCGCGCGGCTTTTAGCCGATCGCCCGGCGAGCGGCAAATGCGGCGGCGAGAGCGCGGCGCTGCGGTTGCGGCCGGCGCCGGCAACCGCTTGAATGGCGCGACACCGTCCGGAGCATTTCATGGCTATCCACTACCCCGACATCCTCGATCAAAAGACTCCCGCCCGAGCCTTCAGCTACGGCGACAAGGACGTCATGCTCTACGCCGTGGGGATCGGCCTGGGCGCCGATCCGATGGACGAGAAGGAACTGGCCTTCGTCTATGAGCGCGGCCTCAAGGTTGTTCCCACCGCCGCCACCGTCCTGGCGGCCGGGGCGCGGCCGATTGCCGGAGCGGAGGTCGAACATCCGCCAGGCCACCGCGCCAGCCAGATCAACTATCTGATGGTGGTCCACGGCGAGCAGAAGATCGAGTTGCACAAGCCCCTGCCGGCGGCCGGCGCCTTCACCGCGCATAGCCGCACCATCGGCGCCTTCGACAAGGGCAGGGACAAGGGCGCGGTCGTGGTCAGTGAAACCGTGTGGACCGACGAGGGCGGCGAGACGGTCGCGACCCTGACCGGCTCGATGTTCGCCCGGGGCGACGGCGGATTCGGCGGCCCCGCCGGCGGCGCGCCCGAGCCCCACCCGGTCCCGACGCGCGCGCCCGACCTGTCCCTCGACTTCTCGACCCGGCCCGACCAGGCGCTGCTCTACCGGCTGAACGGCGACCGAAACCCCCTCCACGCCGACCCGGACCTGGCGCGACGAGCGGGGTTCGAGCGGCCGATCCTGCACGGCCTGTGCACCTATGGGATCACCTGCCGGGCGATCCTGGTGGCGATCACCGACTACGACCCCGACGCGATCCTCAGCCATCAAGCGCGTTTTTCGGCGCCGGTGATTCCGGGCGATACGATCACCGTGGACATGTGGCGCGACGGCAAGGAAATCTCCTTCGAGGCCCGCGTGACGGCGCGCGGAGCGACGGTGATCAAGAACGGCCTTACGGTGCTGCGCTGAGAATCTGGAGGCTTCGAATGGCGGCTGTGTTCAAGGCCCTGATGCTGGCGGCGGCGCTGACCACCCTGGGGACGAGCGGGTCCCTCGCCGCCGACGACACGAAGGCGGGCGCGGCGGCCGGCGCCGACAAGAAGGGGGACAAACCCGACCTGCCCTCGTTCCCCGCCGACGCCAGCGTTAGGCAAACCACCCGCGTGGGCGGGCGGAGCCTGAACTACCTCGCGACCGTCGGCTCGCTCCCGGTGCGCGACGACAAAGGCAAGACGATCGCGCAGGTGGTGTTCACCGCCTACACCCTGCCGGGGTCGCGCGATCCGGCCCGGCCGGTGACCTTCGCCTTCAACGGCGGGCCGGGCGCGGCCTCGGTCTATCTGAACCTGGGCGCCATCGGGCCCAAGCGCGTGCCGTTCGGCGCCGCCGGCGACAGCCTCTCCGACCCCGCCCGCCCGATCGACAACGACGGGACTTGGCTCGACTTCACCGACCTGGTCTTCATCGACCCGGTGGGCACGGGATTTTCGCGCTCCCTGGTTTCCAAGGACGAGACCAAGAAGGCGTTCTACGCCACCAAGCCGGACATCGAGTACCTCTCGCGCATCGTCTACGACTGGCTCTTGAAGAACGGCCGGATGACGTCGCCAAAATACGTCGCCGGGGAGAGCTACGGCGGCTTCCGCGGGCCCAGGATCACCCACTATCTCCAGACCCAGCTGGGCGTCGGCGTGAAGGGGCTGGTCCTGGTCTCCCCCTATCTGGACTCGGCGGCGGAGTTCGACCCGTCGCTCTCGCCCTTGCCGTGGGTGATCACCCTGCCCTCCATGGCGGCGGCCAATCTGGAGCGCCAGCACCGGCTCACGCCGGAGGCCATGACGGCGGTGGAGGACTATGCCCGAGGCGACTACGCCGCCGATCTGATGAAGGGCCGAACGGACCCGGCGGCGGCCGAGCGCATCGAACGCCGGGTGGTCGAGCTCACCGGCCTGGATCCGGGGTTCGTGAAGCAATCGGGCGGCCGGATCGAGACCCAGGCTTTCCTGCGCGAGATCTTCCGCGGCGAAGGCGCGCTCGGCAGCCGCTACGATTCCAATGTCACCGCCTATGATCCCTTCCCCTACGCCCCCGAGCAGCGAACCGGCGATCCGATCCTGGGGGCGATCATCGCGCCCACCACCTCGGCCATGACGGACTTCGTCACCCGCGTCGTGGGCTGGAAGGTCGAGGCCCGCTACAATGCCCTCAGCAGCGAGGTCGGCAAGCTGTGGAACGACGGCCATGAGGAGCAGGTGGAGTCGGTGACCGCCCTGCGCGAGGCGGTGGCGATCGATCCGAAGCTCCGTGTGCTGATCGTCCACGGCTGGAATGATCTTTCCTGCCCTTTCTTCGCCTCGGTGCTGGTGGTCGACCAGATGCCGGCCATGGGAGATCCGACCCGGGTCGCGGTGAAGGAATATCCTGGGGGCCACATGTTCTACAGCCGCCAGGCGAGCCGCCTGGCCCTGCGGCGCGACGTCATGGCGCTCTACGGGGCGCGGTAGGCGCGGGCGTCGAGGCGGCTGTTCGTGCGACTTGCGCGAGGAGCAGGAAATCCGTATTTTACGGACGTAGGAGGTGGAGCATGTTTGAAGTGCCGGCGACTGAAGCCGCCAAGCGATTCTCACGCTATCGCCAGGCGGCTCAACGCGCGCCGGTCGCGGTGACGCACCACGGCCGGGTCACGGAGGTGCTGATCTCCAAGCACGACTTCGATGAGTACATGCGACTCAAGAGCCTCGCCACGCGGGCGGTAAAAGTCACCGAGCTATCGGACGAGACCCTGCGCGTCCTTGCCGAGGCGGACATGGATAGGCGCCATGATCATCTGAACGCACTCATCGACGACTGAGGCCGATTTGGCCGTCCCCGACCCGGAACCCGGTCTCGTCGTCCACTTCGACTATCTCTGGAGCCGCGAGCGCGGCAAGGGCCTGGATGAGGCGCGCTATCCGCGCCCATGCGCCGTCGTCCTCTCCTATCGGCGGAGCAAGGACGGTTCGCTGATCGTGCTGCTGGCGCCGATCACTCACACTGAGCCGGGGCTCGGGGACGCCGCGGTCGAGGTGCCCCCGGCGGTGAAGACACACCTGGGCCTGGACGAGGCGCGCTCCTGGGTGATGCTGGACGAGGTCAACGAAACCGGCTGGCCAGGATACGACCTGCGTCCTAAGCCCGATGGGGAATACGCCTACGGCTTCCTGCCGCCCAGGCTATACCGGCGGATCAAGGCACGGCTGATCGAGACGATCCAGGCGCGCCTTCTGCGGCGGATTTCGCGGTAAGCCGGGTCCCGCCAAGCTTTCAGCGCCTCGCGGCATAGACGACGTGGCGGCGAAGGGGGTGGCCCGGCGCCAGGTTTGGATGATCGAAGTCCCGCGCGGCGTCACGCGAAAAGCCCGACCGCTCCATGACCGCGCGAGACCGCAGATTGCCGGTCGCCGCGAAGGCGAGAATCTCGGCTAGGCCCAAGCGGCCGAATCCGTCCTCGACGACGGCCCCGGCCGCCTCGGTGGCGTAACCCGCGCCCCAGGCCGCGCGCGCCAGGCGCCAGCCGATCTCGATCCCGCCCGCCACCGGCGTGCCGCCATAGATTTCATGGACCACGGCCAGGCCGCAGGACCCGACGAAGACGCCACCGGCTTTTCGTTCCAACGCGAAGCGGCCATGGCCATGCCGCTGGAAATGCGCGCCAACGCGGTCGATGTAGGCGTCGCTCTCCGCGCGCGTCATGGTTCCGGCCAGCCAATAGCCGACCTCGGGATCGGCCATCATCGCGGCGAAGGGCGGCCGATCCGCCTCCCGCCAGCGGCGCAGGATCAGCCGCTCGGTCTCGATCACGCCGGGCGCGGCGCGGCGAGGGCGCCGTAGAGGTCTGGCCGGCGGTCGCGGAAGAAGCCCCAGGCGGCGCGATGCCGGGCCAGGAAATCGAGGTCGACCGTGGCCGTGACCACCCCCTCCTCGTCCCGACCGAGTTCCGCCAGAAGGTCACCGCGGTGGTCGCAGATGAAGCTCGAGCCATAGAAGGCCTGGCCGCCGCCGTGGTATCCTTCCCATGGCTCGAAGCCGGTGCGGTTGGCTCCCACGACGGGGATGACGTTGGCGACCGCGTGGCCCTGCATGGCGCGCCGCCAGGGAACCGCGGTGTCCAGGTCCGGGTCGTGCGGCTCGCTGCCGATGGCGGTGGGATAGAGGAGGGCCTCGGCCCCCATCAGGGTCATGGCGCGGGCGGCCTCGGGGTACCACTGGTCCCAGCAGACGCCGACCCCCAGGCGCCCTACCTTGGTGTTCCAGACCTTGAAGCCGGTGTCGCCGGGGCGGAAATAGTATTTCTCCTGATAGCCCGGCCCGTCGGGAATGTGGCTCTTGCGGTAGAGGCCCAGAAGCGCGCCGTCGGCGTCGACCATGACCAGGGAGTTGAAATAGTGCGGCCCCTCGCGCTCGAAGATCGAGATCGGCAGGACGACGCCGAGCTCGGCGGCCAGGGGCGCCAGGGCGACCACGCACGGATGCTCGCGCCAGGGATGGGCATGGGCGAACCAGCGCTCCTCCTGGGCGACGCAGAAATAGGGGCCCTGAAAGAGTTCCGGGGGGAGCACCACCCGGGCGCCGCGCGCGGCGGCGGCCCGGATCAGGTCGGCGGTCGTGGCGATATTGGCCTCCAGATCCTCGCCATAGGCGGCCTGGATCGCGCCGAGGGCCAGGGTCCGGGCCATCAAGCCGGCGCCTGCTGGCTGATGCAGTGGAACGAACCGCCGCCGGTGATCAGGGCGCGAGAGTTCAGGCCGATCACGGCGCGGCCCGGGAACAGGGCTTCCAGGCCCTCCAGCGCCATCGCCCCGGCCTGCCCGCCGTAGACCGGTGCGATCACCGCCCGGTTGGCGATCAGGAAGTTCATGTGCGAGGCGGCGATCACGCGTCGCTCTTGGTCGACCATGCGGCCGGGTGATGGAAGGCGCGCCACGCGCAACCGGCGGCCTTCGGCATCGACAAAGCCGGCCAGGGCTTCTGCCGCCTGGTCATAAACTTTCGCGTTAGGATCGTTCGGGCCGAAGGCGAGCGGGCAGGCGACCACGCCCGGGGCGACGAAGCGGGCGAGATTGTCCACATGGCCGTCGGTGTGATCCCCAGTGAGGCCGTCGCCCAGCCAGAGCACCTTTCGAACGCCCAGGGACGTGGCCAGGGCGGACTGCGCATCGGCCTCCCGCCAGCCGGAATTGCGATTGGGATTGAGCAGGCATTGGCGGGTGGTCAGCGCCGTTCCGGCCCCGTCGTGATCCAGGGCGCCGCCTTCGAGAACGAAATCGTGGCGCGCCAGGGTGGCGGGCGCCCGGACCGCGATCTGTTCGGCCACGCCCTCGTCGCCCTCCAGGCGGTATTTGCCGCCCCAGCCGTTGAAGCGGAAAGCCGCGGCTTTGCCGGCGCCGGTGAAGATCGGCCCGGTGTCGCGCAGCCAGATGTCGCCGAAGTCGGCGGGCGTGATCTCGATCCCGGCCTCGCCGCCGAGAAGGCTCCGCGCCGCTTCCACGGCGGCCTCGCCGCGCACCATCAGCTTCACCCGCTCAGCGCCCGGCCCGGCGAGGGCCCGGGCGAGCGCCGCCACCTCGTCCCGGGCCGGCTTCAGATCGTCTTCCCAAAGCTCCGGATGGCTGGGGAAGCCCAGCCAGATGGCGCGGTGGGGCGACCATTCGGCGGGGACCGGGCCGATCATTTCACGGCGATGGCGAACGCTGCTTCGGTTTGGGCCTTGACCTCGTCGAGGGTGACGTCCGGGGCGAGTTCGATCAGCGTCACGCCCTCATCGGGGCTGATTTCGAAAACCCCAAGATCGGTAATCAGTAGGTCGACGACCCCCGCGCCGGTCAGCGGCAAGGTGCAGCGGGTGAGGAGCTTGGGCGCGCCGGATTTTTCTACGTGGTCCATCACCACAACCACCCGCCCGACGCCGGCCACCAGATCCATGGCCCCGCCCATGCCTTTGACCATCTTGCCTGGCACCATCCAGTTGGCGAGATCGCCGTTCTGGGCCACCTGCATGCCGCCCAGGATGGAGAGGGCGATGTGGCCGCCGCGGATCATCGCGAAGCTGTCGGCGCTGGAGAAATAGGACGAGGACGGCAGTTCGGTGATGGTCTGCTTGCCGGCGTTGATCAGGTCCGCGTCGGCCTCGCCCTCGAATGGGAAGGGCCCCATGCCAAGCATTCCGTTTTCGCTCTGCAGGGTCACCGATATGCCCGGCGGGATGTGGTTGGCGACCAGGGTCGGGATGCCGATGCCGAGGTTCACATAGAAGCCGTCCTTCAGCTCCAGGGCGGCGCGGGCGGCCATGTCTTCGCGGGTCCAGGCCATCAGGCGGCTTCCTTCTCCGGCCGGGGCCGGGTGGTGACCCGTTCGATGCGCTTTTCGTACGGCCCGCCCTGGATGATCCGGTCGACGAAAATGCCGGGGGTATGGATGCCGTCTTTGTCCAGGGCGCCGACCTCGACCAGTTCCTCGACCTCGGCCACGGTGACCTTGCCGGCGGTGGCCATCATCGGGTTGAAGTTGCGGGCCGTCTTTCGATAGATGAGGTTTCCCTCCGCGTCGCCCTTCCAGGCCTTGACGATGGCGAGATCCGCAGTGAGCGCGCGCTCCATGACATAGGCCTGGCCGTCGAAGTCGCGAAGCTCCTTGCCCTCGGCCACCAGGGTGCCCACCCCGGTGCGGGTGAAGAACGCCGGGATGCCGGCCCCGCCGGCGCGGATGCGCTCGGCCAGGGTGCCCTGGGGGTTGAATTCGAGTTCCAGCTTTCCGGACAGGTAGAGCTGTTCGAACAGCTTGTTCTCCCCAACGTAGGAACTGATCATCTTGCGGATCTGGCCGCCCTCCAGCAGCAGGCCCAGGCTGGCGCCGTCGATCCCGCAGTTGTTGGAGATCACGGTAAGCTCGCGCGTGCCGGCCGCCCTCATGGCGGCGATCAGGGTTTCCGGCGTGCCGCAAAGCCCAAAGCCGCCGGACATGATCGTCATGCCGTCGAAGAGCAGCCCGCTCAACGCCTCCTCCGCGCCGTCGCGAATCTTCCTGAGCATGGGGTTTCCCGCATCCGCCACAAAGGCCGGCTTCCATAGGCCTTAAGCGCGACCTACATCAACCGGAGCCTGTCCCCAGCACGCAGTCCGCCAGACCATCGCGGCGGACCGTGCCCGAGCGGGTGCCGATGCAGCCGGTCCGGTGGCGGACGTAGGGGCCGGGGCTTGCCGCCTTCCATTTCAGGGGGCTGGGCAAAATCGCCGCCAAGCGCGCCGCCTGCGCCGTCGAAAGGCTCTGGGCGCCCGTATTGAAATAGCGCCGCGAGGCGGCCTCGACGCCGTAGAGGCCGGGGCCCATTTCGACGGTGTTGAGATAGACCTCCATGATCCGTCGCTTGCCCCACAGGGCCTCGATCAGCACGGTGAACCAAGCCTCCAACCCCTTTCGCACCCAGGAGCGCCCCGGCCACAGGAAGACGTTCTTGGCGGTTAGCTGGCTGATGGTCGAGCCGCCGCGAATGCGCCCGGGGCGATCCTCGTTGTGCTTGAGGGCCTTGTCGATGGCGTCGAGATCGAAGCCATGGTGGCGGCAGAAGCGTGCGTCTTCCGAGGCGATCACCGCGCGGGTCATCGAGGGTGAGATCCGGGAGATCGGCGTCCAGCGGTGGTCGATTCCCTGGCCCTGGACCGAACGTTCGATCATCAAAACCGTGACCGGAGGCGGCGCGACGCGATAGACCGCCACCCAGGCCGGCGGCGCGACCAGCAGCAGGATCAGCATGGCGACCGCCAGATTGCGGATGAGGCGCGCGAGGACGCCCCGGCGGCGCGAGTTCGGCAATTTCGCCATCGCCTCTTTCCAGCTTTTGGCTAAAGGGTTTCAGTCCCCGCGGCTTCATTCGTCAAGTCGCCGGGCGTGGGACCAAAGCGCCATGGATGTCAGCGAAGCGGCGGCCAGGCGGATGTCGGTGCGCGCCTTCCGCCCCGACCTCGTGCCCGGGTCGGTGGTGCGGGAAATCCTCGAGGCCGCCCGGGGCGCGCCCTCCGGAGGCAATCTGCAGCCCTGGCGCGTGTACGCCCTGGCCGGCGCTCCGCTGGCGGAGTTCAAGGCGCTGATCGCCCGCACGCCCATGGAAGCGCCCGAGTATGACGTCTATCCGCCCAATCTGTGGGAACCGTTCCGCACCCGCCGCTATCAGTGCGGGGAGGACCTCTACGGCGCCATCGGCATCGGCCGCGAGGACCGGCCGGCGCGTTTCGCGCAGCTGGCCAGGAACCTTGATTTCTTCGGGGCGCCGGTGGGCCTGTTCTTCTGCCTCGACCGCAAGCTGGGCCCGCCGCAATGGGCGGACGTGGGCATGTACATGCAGACGGTGATGCTGCTGGCCGTGGAGCGCGGCCTCGACACCTGCGCCCAGGAATTCTGGGCCCGCTATCCCAAGACGGTGGCCGCCTTCGTGGACCTTCCCGACGACCACATGGTGTTCTCGGGCATGGGCATGGGCTATCGCGACGAGGCGGCGGCGATCAACGCCTGGCGCACCCGCCGCGACCCCTTCGAGGCCTGGGGGGAGATGCGCGGGTTTGAAGGCTAGGCGCCGGCGCCGCGTCGGGCTTTACTTCGGCGAGCATCCGCGCGATGGGTGGCGAAGGATCAAGGAAACGGGCTCGCCGACGGGGCCCGGCCTCTTGAAGGGAGTCTTCCATGGCCGCGAAACTCGCCGGCGAAAAGGGCGGTAAGTTCGACCTCGGTCAGAACAGCGACATGAACGTCACCCCGTTCGTCGACGTCATGCTGGTGCTGCTGATCATCTTCATGGTCGTCGCGCCTCTGGCGACGGTGTCGATCCGTATCGACCTGCCCCCGGCGACCCCGCCGAAGAACCTCGATTCCAAGCCGCCGACCTTCATCTCCATCCAGGACAGCGGCCTGATCTACGTCTCCTTCGGCAAGAGCGACATCCGGCAGTCATCCATGGCGGGGTTGGCGAGCGACTTGCCCGCCTCCCTCGGCGTGGCCAATCCGACCAACGAGCGGATCTTCATCCGCGCCGACCGCCATGTGCGCTATCGGCAGTTCATGGTTGTGATCAACCAGCTCCAGCTCGACGGCTACTACAAGATCGGCCTGATCGCCGAGAACCTCGGAACCTGAGCGGAACTTAGGGCCGCACCTCGAAGACCAGGTTGAACGGAGTCTCGGCCGCGCGCCGAAAGCGGGTGAATCCCGCGTCCTCGACGACCTTCCTCAATCGCCCTTCCCCGGCCTGGGCGCCCAACCCCAGGCCGACCGCCTGACTCATCGACGCAGGCGTGCAGACCATGGTCGAGGCGGCGTAGAACATGCGCCCGATCGGATTGAGGTTGTCGGCCATGTCGTCGTGGGCGAAGGGTTCGACCAGCATCCAAGCGCCGTCGCTCGCCAGCGTGTCGCGGATGTGCCGCGCCGCTCCGACCGGGTCGCCCATGTCGTGCAGAGCGTCGAAAATGGTCACCAGCCCGTAGCCGTCCCCCGGAAAATCGGCGGCGGCCGCCACCTGAAAGCTCACCCGGTCCGATACGCCCTCCGCCTCCGCCGCCCGGGTCGCGCGCTCGATGGACGGGCCGTGGTAGTCGAAGCCGACGAACCTCGAAGCAGGATAGGCCTTGGCCATCAGCACGGTGGAGGCGCCGTGACCGCAGCCGACGTCCGCCACCTTGGCGCCGGCGCTCAGTTTCGCTTCCACGCCGTCGAGCGCGGGGATCCAAGAGGACACCAGATTGGCATTGTAGCCCGGGCGGAAGAAACGCTCGGTGCCGGAGAACAGGCACTGGTGATGCTCGTGCCAGCCCAGCCCTTGGCCGGATTTGAATGCGGCGGCGACCTTCGGTTCGTCGATGAACACGGAGGAGAGGATCTCGAAGCCTCCGGCCATGAAGGCGGGGCCATTCTCGTCGGCGAAAACCATCGCCTGCTCCGGGGACAGCGAGAACTTGCCGCCAGCCCGGTCGTAGTCGACATATCCCGCCGCCGCCTGAGCGGCCAGCCATTCGCGCACATTGCGCTCGTGCGTGCCGGTCCGCGCCGCCAGTTCGACCGAGGTCGATGGCCCCGCCTCCGCGAGAGCCTTGTACAACCCTAGCCGGTCGCCGAGCACGACCAGGGCGGCCGACATCGCCGCGCCCATGTCGCCCACCATCTTGCCCATGAAGGCTTCGAATTTCGCCTGATCCACCACTTTTGCCGTCCCCTCCAACAACGATGAATTCCGCCGACCCTATCACAAGAACCCCGACGTGGCGCTGGTCGTGCGCGGACGGGCGGCGTTGACTTGGCGGCGCGCGCGAGTATATGTCGCCCCCCTCGCCCGCGGGCTCGTTCGCGGGCGCCGTTGTTTCTGTGTTCCTCAATCTTTTCGTCCAAGGCGCCACGCGATGTACGCTGTGATCAAGACCGGCGGCAAACAGTACCGGGTCCGGGCCGGCGATCTGCTGGTGGTGGAAAAGCTCGACGGCGAGCCGGGCGCGAAGATCGCCTTCGACAAGGTGATGATGATCGGCGAGGGCCTCGAAGTGACGGTGGGGGCGCCGATGATCGAAGGCGCCTTGGTCAGCGCCACCCTGGTCGAGACCCGCAAGGGTGAGAAGATCAAGGTGTTCAAGAAGATCCGCCGTCAGGGCTATCGGCGCACGCGCGGCCATCGCCAGTTCCAATCGGTCCTGCGGGTGACCGGCATCACCGGCGACGGCATCAACGAAACCTGGGACGGTTCGGTGGATCTGACCCCCTTGTCGGTGCTCAACGCCAGGGCCCGCAATTTGGCGCGCGGCATGGAGACCGCGGAGGCCAAGCGCGCCGAAAAGGCGGCCGCCAAACTTTCCGAACCCGTCAAGGCAAAGCCCGCCAAGGCTAAACCCCCGAAGGCTAAACCTCCGAAGGCCAAACCCTCGAAAGCCGCCAAGCCCGCGACGGAGACGGCTACGCCCAAGCCCGTCGCGCCGCCCAAGGCGAAGGCCGCCTCTTCCAAGCCAGCGCCCAAGGTTGAGCCAGCCCCGGCGAAGGTCGCCGCCCCGAAGAAACGCGCCGCTCCGGCGAAGGCCGCCGCCCCGAAGCAACGCGCCGCTCCGGCGAAGAAGGCCGGGACCGCGGCCAAGAAGCCCGCCGCCAAGCCAACCAAGCCCAAGGGCAAGGCCTAAGGCGCCGCGGAATTTAGAGAGGCAGAATAGATGGCTCACAAGAAATCGGGCGGTTCCTCGCGCAACGGCCGGGATTCTCCCGGCCAGCGCCTGGGCGTGAAGAAATTCGGCGGCGAAGCGGTGCGGGCGGGCAATATCCTGATCCGCCAGCGCGGCACCAAGTTCTTCGTCGGCGACAATGTCGGCATGGGCCGCGACCACACCCTGTTCGCCTTGCAAGCCGGGGCGGTGAAATTCGTCACCAAGCGCGACGACCGGACCTATGTGGCGGTGGTTCCGGCCGAGACCGGCCGCGCCGAGTAACCGATCCG
>JBBQGZ010000060.1:0-13168 GCA_038323535.1 Caulobacterales bacterium | reverse complement strand
CTGCCCTACATCCGGCGCGGGGCGATCGGGGCGGTGATGCTGGGGCTGGGCCGGGCGCTGGGCGAGACCATGGCGGTGACCTTCATCATCGGCAACGCCCATGGCTTTCCCAAGGGCCTGTTCGACGCCGGCTCGACCATCGCCTCGACCATCGCAAACGAGTTCAACGAGGCCAGCGGCCTGCAATCCTCGGCCCTGATCGCCTTGGGCCTGGTGCTGTTCCTGATCACCTTCACCGTTCTCGCCTTGGCCCGGCTTCTCCTGCGCAACCCGGCGAGGGTCTAGGGATGGCCGTCTCCGCCGCCCGCGTCGCCTCCCGCCGCCTCGCCAACGGGGTGTTCGTCGCCTTCTGCGTCCTGGTGACGGCGGCGGCCCTGACCGCCCTGGCCCTGATCCTCTATTCCCTGGTCACCCAAGGGGTCGCCGGGTTGAACCTGAACATCTTCACCAAATCGACTCCCGCGGCGGGCACGCCCGGCGGCCTGATCAACGCCATCGTCGGCTCGATCATGATGTCGCTCCTGGGCATGGTCATCGCCCTCGTTCTGGGCATATTGGCCGGCACGTGGCTGGCCGAATACGCCGGGCGGAGCCGCTACGGCGCCCTGGTCCGGTTCTTGAATGACGTATTGCTGTCGGCGCCATCGATCCTGGTGGGGCTATTCGTCTACGAGGTCCTGGTGGCCCCCTTCAAGGGTTTTTCCGGCTTCGCCGGGGGGGTCGCCCTGGCCCTGCTGGCGGCCCCGGTGATCACCCGCACCACCGAGGACGTGCTCCATCTCCAGCCGACCTCCTTGCGGGAGTCCGGCGCGGCCCTGGGCTCGCCGGCGCAGCATGTGATCCGCGCCATCCTGTGGCGGGCCGCGTCGGGGGGGATCCTCACCGGCGCCCTGCTCGCCTTCGCGCGCATCAGCGGCGAGACCGCGCCGCTGCTCTTCACCGCCCTCAACAACCAGTTCTTCAGCTGGAACATGTTCGCGCCGATGGCCAGCCTGCCGGTGGTGATCTTCCAGGACGCCTTGACCCCCTATCCGGACCTGAACCGCCTGGCCTGGTCCGGCGCCCTGATCATCGCCGCCTCGGTGCTCGGCGTGACCATCATCGCCCGCGTCCTGTCGCGGGAGCCGAGACGCGCATGAACAGCCTCGCCCCGGACGCCTTCGACACCTCGGTGATTGCCCTTGATCCCGAGAAGATCAAGATGGACGTCCAGGAACTCGACTTCTTCTACGGCAAGACTCGCGCGCTGAAGGCCGTCTCCCTGCCGATCGCCAGGAACGCGGTCACCGCCCTGATCGGCCCTTCGGGGTGTGGCAAGTCGACCCTGCTGCGCTCGATGAACCGCATGTACGCCCTCTATCCCGGCCAGAAGGCCAGCGGCCGCATTCTGCTGGACGGCGAGGACATCCTGCGGCCGGGGGTGAACCTTTCCCTGCTGCGCGCCCGGATCGGCATGGTGTTCCAGAAGCCGACCCCGTTTCCGATGTCGATCCACGACAATGTCGCCTTCGGCGTGCGCCTCTATGAGACCCTCTCCCGGAGCGAACTCGACGGGCGGGTGGAAGATGCGCTGCGGCGCGCGGCCCTGTGGGAAGAGGTCAAGGACCAGCTCCACGCCTCGGGCCTCGGCCTTTCGGGGGGCCAGCAGCAGCGCCTGTGCGTCGCCCGCTGCATCGCGGTGAGGCCCGAGATCCTGCTCCTGGACGAGCCGACGTCGGCCCTCGACCCGATCTCCAGCGCCAAGCTGGAGGAGACGGTGACCCAGCTCAAGGCCGACTACACCATCGTCATCGTCACTCATAACCTCGGCCAGGCGGCGCGGCTGTCGAACTACACCGGCTTCATGTACCTGGGCGAACTGGTGGAATTCGGCGAGACCGCCGGCATGTTCACCAAGCCGGTCACCACCCGGGCGTCGGACTACATCACGGGACGGTTCGGATGAGGGGGGCGTGAAGATCATGGAACACACCGTCAGGGCCTACGACGAAGAACTCGACGCCATCACCGCCGAGCTGGCGCGAATGGGGGGCCTGGCCGAGGCGGAGGTCGCCGACGCCATCCGCGCCATCGCCCGGCGCGACGTGGCCCTGGCCGAGACGGTGATCAGCCGCGACGCCAATCTCGACGCCCTGGAGGCCGAGATCGAGCGCAAGGCCATCCGCCTGATCGCGCTTCGCCAGCCGGTGGCGGACGATTTGCGCCGCACGGTGGCGGCGATCAAGATCAGCACCAACCTCGAACGCTGCGGGGATCTGGCCAAGAACATCGCCAAGCGCGCCCTGGTCATCGCCCAGGCCGATCCGATCACCCCGCTGACCAGCTCCATCGAGCGCATGGGCGAGCTGGTGATCACCCGGCTCAAGGAGGTGCTCGACGCCCTGGCTTCGCGGGAAGTGGCCCGCGCCGTCTCGGTGTGGATGCAGGACCACGAGGTCGACGAGCATTACGACGCGATCTTCCGCGAACTCCTGACCTATATGATGGGCGACCCGCGCACGATCACCGCCTGCGCGCATCTGCTCTTCGTGGCCAAGAACCTCGAGCGCATCGGCGATCACGCCACCAATATCGCCGAGATCCTCCACTATGAGATCACCGGCGTCGAACTCACCGAACAGAGGCCCAAGTCCGATGCCCTCGAACCCCATGGCCGCTGAGCGCCAAAGCTCCGCGCGGAACGCCACGCTTCCCTACATCCTGGTGGTCGAGGACGAGGATTCCCTGGCCACCCTGCTGCAGTACAATCTGGACAAGGAAGGCTATGGCGTCGCCCTCTGCGCCGACGGCGAGGAAGCCCTGGTGATGATCGACGAGAAGCAGCCCGACCTGGTCATCCTGGACTGGATGCTGCCCACCGTCTCGGGGATCGAGGTCTGTCGGCGGCTGCGCCAGCGTCCCTCGACCCGCAACCTGCCCGTGGTCATGCTCACCGCGCGGGGCGAGGAGAGCGACCGCATCCGGGGCCTCGACACCGGGGCCGACGACTATGTGGTCAAGCCGTTTTCGATGATCGAGCTTTGCGCCCGCATCCGCGCGGTGCTGCGTCGCATCCGCCCGGGCCTGGCCGAAGACCGCGTTCGCCAGGGCGACATCATCATCGACCGCGTCGCCCATCGGGTGAAGCGGGCCGGGGAGGAGATCCACCTGGGGCCGACCGAGTTTCGCCTGCTCGACTATTTCATGCAGCACCCCGGTCGGGTGTTTTCCCGCGAACAGCTCCTCAACGCGGTCTGGGGCACGGACGTCTATGTCGAGACCCGCACCGTCGATGTCCACATCGGGCGTTTGCGCCGGGCGCTCGGGTCCGAAGGCGACCCGATCCGCACCGTCCGCTCGGCGGGCTATTCCCTGGACGTGTGACCCGGGCCTTTAGTTTCGCATTGCCGAATCCGCCGCGAAGTGATCTCGTCCGCGCCATCAGCTTGAAGGAGACCGCCCCGTGACCCTGAAACTTCCCGCCGTCCTGATCGCCTCCGCCCTCGCCGCCGGCCTCGCCACCACCGCCGCCGCGCAGCCCACCGTACGGGTGGCGGTCAGGCCCGTCGTCCACTCGGGCTGGCGCCACCACCACTGGCATGGCCATCACCATGGTTACGGCTATGGTCACCATTGGCGCCACCACCGGGTCTGCCATTGGCGCCACCACCACAACTTCTGCGCGTGGTCACGCTGGTAGGCTGATCTTCGGCCGTCGCCGTCGTGCCCGACCTGGCGGCGACGCGCGAACGGGTGGTGCGCGAGCATATGGCGCTCGAGAACGCCCGCGACTTCGACGCCGTGATCGCGACCTTCACCCACCCGAGGTACGAGCTTTACGGGGCGGGCACGGTGTTCGACGGAGAGGCGGCGGTGCGCGCCTATTTCAAGGCGTCGCGCACACCCTTTCCCGATCAGCGCAACGAAATCATCGCCTTGGGCAGCGGCGGGGATAGCGTGTTGGTGGAATTCTGGCTGATGGGAACGCACACGGGACCTCTCAAGGTCGCCGGGCGCGAGGTCGCGCCCACCGGCCGGGCGTTCAAGGCGCGCATGGCGGCGGTGTTCGAATTCGCCCCCGGCGGCGACGGGATCATTTGCGAGCGGCCGTATTTCGACCAGAGATCGATCCTGGCCCAGCTGGGCGTTTGATCGATCGCGGAACTCAGGCGAAATGACCGGATCTCGGCGTCGAAAGCATCGGCCGCCAAGCGTCGGGGCGTGATTGTATCCACGTGGGCGCCGGCCCATGGCTGTCCGCGCCCAGCCCCGCCATGGCGGCGGCAAACCGCGCCGTGGGCGCCACGGCGGGCATGGTCACCGTGATGTTCGACCCTCCATGCCCGTCCGAGGCGACGTTGAACGTGGCGGCGGAATAGTCCCCGGCGAGCTGCAGGGTGGCGATGGTCGTCGCGCCGTTGGTGATCACCAGGGTATCGCCGGCGCCGAGAGTGGCGGCGTCGGCCGCCGTCCTCACCAGATCGATGGTGTCGGTGGGCGCGAAGCCATCGACGGTGGCGGCGAACATCGCGGGGGCGCCCAGCGCCAGGATCGCGTCACCGCTGTTGAAGATCACGTCCAACGTCGCCGCCGCCGAAGAGCCCAGTTCGAGCGTCGCGCCGGCGTCGACCCTCAGGGTTCCGCCGCCGGTGATCGCCTGGGTGAAGTCGAGCGTGCCGTCTGCCGCCTCTATGGCCCCGTCGTCGGCGGTTTTGACCGCTATCACGCTTTTTCCCCTATCGCCCAACTTGATCAAAAGGCCGTCGTTGCGGATTCTCGATGCGGCGGGATTGTCGGTGATGATGTCGCTTCTCTTCTCGATGCGGTAGGTGGCGCCTTGGTCGATGGACAGAGTCGCGCCTGTGGAACCGGCGTCGCCGACCACGATCGTGCCCATCTGGTCCGCCGTGCCCGCGATGCTCAACGTCGCCGCCCCCCCCAGCACGAAGCCGACAAAGCGACGCCTGATGGGCGACAACGTCGCCGATGACAGCCTGAGCACCCCGGCGCCATTCACCATGCCGGTCAGAGTCGACGCGCCCGTCAGGCTCAGCCTGTCGTGGGCGGCGATGGTGAGGGTAGAGTTGTAGGCCTGCGAGAAATTACCCGCATACACAAGGTTTGCGTTCACAAAGGCGGTGGCGAAATCGGAGATCGACCAGTTCGCCGTCGTGATCGTCGTCCCGCTGTTTATGGACTGCGTTTTTCCCGCGAAATTCAGCGTGCCGGCCCCGCTCACCGGGCCGGCGAAGCTGGCGTCGCGGAACGAGAGCGTTCCGACGGCGATGACTATCGAACCGGCGTCGACAATACCGACAATCTCGGTCACGCCGGTTCCAACCGTCTTCTCGAGCGTGCCCGCGTTGATGAAACTCCCGTCGGCGTCGCCGCCGACGTACTGCGCCTTGCGAACGTCGATCGTCGCGCCGACGTCGTTCTTCAACGCGCCCCCGCCGAGAGTCACGCCAAAGATGTTGAAGCCGACGTAGAGATGGCTGTTCTTGCGCGTGATCGTGAACACGCCCTGGTTTTCCAGCACCCGGCCGCCGTCGAGACAGAATGTGGAGGCCCCGCAGGCGGTGCTTCCCTTCAGCACGGTCGCGCCGGCGCCCGTCTGGAGCAGATCGTCGGCAAAAAAGGCGGCGCCGTTCACGGTCAGGTTTCCCGCGCCCGACAACACACCGGGACCTCGGGAGTAACCCTGCTGGAAACTCGCGGCCGTCGCGTCGCCGCCCAGGGTCAAGTTCGCCCCCAGTATTCTAAGCCCGTTACCGAAGGTCGAAGTCCCGTCTATGCTGAGCGATCCGCCGACGAGATCGAAGAAATCGTTGCCGACGGTGAGGCTCATCACCTCGTCCGTGCCGGCGGCGTGGGTAACGCTATGTATATCCTCTGTATTGATGACCACGTCGTCGGTGGCTCCGGGAATCCGTCCCGGGTCCCAATTGGCGGCGGTTCCCCAATCGCCGTCGGCGTCGACATTCCAGCGAATAGTCGGGGTGGGCATGGGGGTCTCCTTGGATTCCCGGGCCTTAGGTCTTTCAGGCAAAATGAACAGATCTCGCCGCCGAGAGCATGGGCCGCCACGCGTCGGCGTGCGATGCGATCCACGCGGGCCCCGGCCCGTGGGGGTCCGCGCCCAGCCCGGCCATGGCCGCGATGAACGGGGCCGCGCGTGGCGCGCCGGTCACGGTTACGTTCGTCCCGCCCTTGCCGTCCGAGGCGACGTTGAAGGTGGCGGCCGAGTAGTCGCCGGCGAGTTGCAGGGTGGCGAGCGTCGTGGCGCCGTTGGTGATCACCAATCTGTCGCCGCCCTGGAGGGTGGCGCCAGTGGCCTGGGCGCCCAACAGATCGATCGTATCGCCGGCGCCGACGCCGTTGATCGTGGCGGCGAATTGCGCGTGCCTGCCCAGCGCCAAGGTCCCGCCGCCGCCGTTGAAGGTCATCGAGAGGCTCGACGCGACCGTGGAGTCCGCTTCCAGGGTGGCGCCGGCGTCGACCGTCATGGCGCCGCCGCCGCTGATCGCCCCGGTGAAGGCCAGCGTCCCGCGCGCCGCCTCGATCGACCCGACATCGGCGACCCTCACGGCGATGACGCTCCGCCCCGCGACGGCCTTGGCGGCGTTCGAAAGCTTGAGCACGCCGCTCCCGTTCACCCGGCCCGCCAGACTCGCCGCGCCGGTCAGGGCGAGCTTTCCGCCGTTGATCGAAAGCGTCGTGGCGGCGGCCAGGGTGAAGGCGCCGGCGTAGGTCAGGCTTTCGTTGAGCGTGGTTGCGGCGTCATTGCTGATCACCCAGTTGGCGACTTCGAGGGCCACGTTGGCGTTCACCGCCTGCGTCCCACCCGCGAAGGTAAGGGTTCCGGCCCCGGCGATCGTCGCCGCGTCGAAGCCGCCGGTGAAGCCGGCCGAGCCGGTGAACCTCAGCTTGTCGCCCGCGCCGATCGTCACGGTGGTGTGGCCACCTTGCGAAAAGAGGCCCCCATAGCTCACAATCCCGTTCACCGCGGTCGTGACGGCCTGGCCGTCCGCACCCTGGCGCATCGTCCAGCTCGACACGGTAAGTATGGTCCCGGCGTCGAGCGCATAGGCGCCGCCGCCGAAGACGAGAGATCCGGCCCCCGACACCGTCCCGGCGAAGGTCGAACTGTCATGCGCGTTCCCGCCGAGCACGAGAGAGCCGCTGGAGATGTTCACCGTGCCGGTGTCGGTGAAAAAACAATCCAGGAGAGTCTCGCCGCCCGCAGTGATGTTCAGCGTGCCGGCGTTGACGAGGGCGACTCCGCCGAAACCGCTTCCATGGTCGGGAATCTCGAAAACACCCTGAATGTCGATCGTTCCCCCCGCTTCATTCGTGACCTGCTCCACGCTGGTATTGTCGCTGGCGAATATTGTGCCTCCCGTGATTGTAATGGCGCCTTGATTTATTATCCGGTGGTCGAAGGCCAGGGCCAGTCTGGCGTCGAAGGTGGAATTTCCCTGCAGCACCGTGGTGGTGCTCGCGCCGGTCTGCTTGACGTGGCCGGAGAAATCGGCGGCGCCCGTCACGGTGTAACTGCCGTAGACCGTGCCGCCGGTCTGGGAGAATGCCGAGACGATATTGCTGGACGCCGCGCCGTCGAAGGACATCTGCCCGCCAGTCACCGAAAGCAGGCCGCCGAAGTTGGCGCCGAAACTGCTGATGAACAGCCCGCCGGAAACCACGAAGGCGTCGTTGCCCACGGTGATGGTTTTGACCCGGGTCGTACCCGCGCTGTAGGTGACGGTGTGCGGATCGGCGGTGTCGATGACGGCGTTGTCGCGGTTGTCGGGAAGCCGCCCGAGGTCCCAATTGGCGGCGGTCCCCCAATCGCCGTCGGCGTCCACATTCCAGTTGATGGTGCGCCTGGGCATGGTGTCCCCTTGGATCCGATCCGCGGCCGGGTGCGGCGGCTCGGTCAAAGCTTGGGCCGGCGAGGCGCCGTTGTCGAGGCTTTCGCCGCGATGCTGATTTTCGGGGCGCGCGTTTTGTTGCTAAGCTGTTGCCCTTACCCGGGAGACCCCCTTGCGGACCACGACGCACGAGATCGCCGAGGGCGTGTACCGGCTGTCGACCTTCATCCCCGAGGTCGCCCCGCCCGCCGGCTTCAGCTTGAACCAGTTTCTGATCGTGGGCGACAAAGCCCTGCTGTTCCACTGCGGGATGCGGGCCCTGTTCCCGGTGATCCTGGCCGCCGTGGCGGCGCTGATCTGCGCGCTTCCGGGTTCGGCGGCCAATGCGGCGGCGCGCCCGCGACCCGCCGACGCCGGGCGGCCGAACATCGTCTTCATCCTGGCCGACGATTTCGCGGCCAATCTGGCTTCGCCGGCGCGGCTGGCCGACAGCATGCCAAACCTGGCTCAGATGATGCGCGACGGCGTCAGCTTCGCCAACTATTTCGTGACCGATTCCCTGTGCTGCCCGTCCCGCGCCTCGATCTTCACCGGCAAATTCCCCCACAACACCCACGTCCTCACCAACACACCCCCTTTGGGGGGCTTCGCCGCCTTCGTGGCGAACGGCAACGACGCCCACACCTTCGCCCTGGCCCTGCGGGTCGACGGCTACAACACCGCGATGATGGGCAAGTATCTGAACGGCTATACGCCGGCCAAGGACGGCATCCCCCAGGGCTGGAGCGAATGGGACGTCGCCGGCTCGGAGGCCTTTGCCGGATTCAACTATAGGCTGAATCAGGACGGCGTGATCGTCACCCATCCGGAGTACCTCACCGACGAGATCTCGGCCTTGGGGCAGGGGTTCATCGGCGGGTCGGCGGCCACGCCGTTTTTCCTGGAGCTGGCGACCTTCGCGCCACACTTCCCCTATGTTCCGGCGCACCGCGACGCGCACAATTTCCCCGGCCTCGCCTATGATCGGAGTTCGCCGTTCGGCGCCCAACCGGACTCCGCGGCGCCGCGGTGGCTGCAGGGGATACCGCCCCTGACACCGGACGACCTCGCCGTCATCGACTCGGGCTTTCGCAAGCGCGTGCGGTGCGACCAGGCGATCGACAAGCTGATCGGCGATGTGCGCGCCTTCCTGGCCGCCGCCGGCCTCACGCAGAACACCTATCTGATCTTCAGCTCCGACAACGGCCTGCACATGGGCGAGTATTCGCTGCGGCCCGGCAAGCTGACGCCGTTCGACACCGACGTGCGGGTGCCGCTGGTCATCGTCGGGCCCGGGGTTCCGGCTGGGCTCACCCTCAATGAGATCGCCCAGAACATCGACCTGGCGCCGACCTTCACCGAGATCGGAGGCGGCGAGGCCGCGCCTACCGAGCCCGATGGCCGCAGCCTGCTGCCGCTGATCGCCGCCTACGCCTCGGGCGGCCCGCCGCCGGCCTGGCGGCGCATGGCGCTGATCGAGCATCACCGCGTCGCCCCCGCGGACCTCACCGACCCGGACCTTCCGGGCCTCTACGCCGGCGACCCGCCGAACTATGAAGCCCTGCGACTCTCCCGTGCGCTCTATGTGGAATACCAAGCGCCGCGCGAGGTCGACTACTATGATCTGGCCGGGGACCCCGACGAACTCCGCAATATCGCCGCGAGCCTGACCGCCGATCGGCTGGCGCGATTGCACGCTATCCTGCACGCCAACAAGACGTGCGTCGGGGCGACGGCCTGCTGGGCGGCCCAGCGGATGCGGCCATAGGGAGGCGCCCTTGCGGACCACCACCCACGAGATCGCCGAGGGCGTGTACCGGCTGTCGACCTTCATCCCCGAGGTCGCCCCGCCCGCCGGCTTCACGTTCAACCAGTTCCTGATCGTGGCCGACGAAGCCCTGCTGTTCCACTGCGGGATGCGGGCCCTGTTCCCGACGGTCTCGGAGGCCGTGGCGGCGGTGATCGAGCTTAGCCGCCTGCGCTGGATCAGCTTTGGGCACGTGGAGGCCGACGAGTGCGCCAGCATGAACCAGTGGCTCGCGGCCGCCCCCAACGCGACCATCGCCCACGGCGCGACGGCCTGTTCGGTCTCGCTCAACGACATGGCCGATCGGCCGCCCCGGGTGCTCGGCGATGGGGAGGCGATCGACCTTGGCGGCAAGCGCGTCGTTTGGCGTGACACGCCCCACGTGCCGCACGGCTGGGAAGCCGGAGTGATGTTCGAGGAGGCCACCCGGGTGCTCTTCTGCGGCGACCTCTTCACCCAGGCCGGGAACGGCCCCGCCGTGATGGAGAGCGATATCGTGGCGCCCGCGATCGCCACCGAGGACATGTTCCACTCCATGTGCCTGGGGCCCAATACCGGACCGGCGATCCGCAGCCTGGCCGACTTCGCGCCCACGACCTTGGCCATCATGCACGGATCCTCATTTGCCGGCGACGCCGCGGGCCCATTGAGAGGGCTGGCGGCGCACTACGAAGCCCAATCGCGCGCGGCGCTGGAGGCGCGATAAGCGCCACCGGCAGGTCGCTGGTCGCCACGGCCCCGCCGCAAATCCGGGAGTGAAAGATGACACCTTCACGGCGCTTGGTCCTCGGCGGCGGCGCGGGCTTGGCCGCGGCGCTGGGGCTCCGGCCCGCGACCACCGTGGCCGGCGAGCTCGATGAAGCCGCCGTGGCCGCCATCGACCAGGCAATTTCGGCCGCGATCGCGGCCGGGGCCTGCTCGGGCGTCCAGATCGCGATGGCGCTGCGCGGGCGGCCACTGCTGTCCAAGGGCTTCGGTCTGGCCAACCTGGAAACCCGCACGTCGGTTACGGCCGACACCGTCTTCCGTATCGGTTCCTTGACCAAGCAGTTCACGGCCGCGGCGATCGTCAAGCTCTCCGCCTCGGGCCGGCTCGGCCTGGACGATCCGGCCTCCCGACACCTGCCCTTTTTCGCGACGCACAAGCCGTTCACCCTGCGCGAACTGATGAACCACACCGCCGGCCTGCACAGCGACGACCAAGCCGTCTCGTGCCCCGCCGGAGCGGCGGGGCAAAGGTCCCAGATCGACTTGGCGAGGGCGATCGGCGCCCAGGGCAAGGTCTTCGACTTCGACCCCGGAACGGCGTGGTTCTACAGCAACGCCAACTACATCGTCCTGGGCGCGGTCATCGAGCAGGTCACCGGGTCAACCCTCGCGGCGGCGGTGGCGAGGATGATCTTCAAGCCGCTCGGCCTTGTGGCGACGGCGTTCGACACCTCGGGGGCGATCGTACCTGGCAGGGCGTCCGGCTACACGCCCGTCGACGGCGCACCCCCCGCATTGCGTCATTCCGACTTCATCGAGATCTCCGACGCCGGCGGCGCGGGCGCGATGCGCTCCACCGCCCTGGACCTATGCCGCTGGCATGCCGCCCTGTTTTCGGGGCGCCTGTTCGACCCCGCCCATGTCGAGATGATGCTCACCCCCGGCCGGCTCCGCGACGGGAGGCTTAGCGGCAGCCACCGCTTTTCCCCGGACGACGCGGCCTATGGCGATGTCCAATATGCCCTGGGACTGCTTGTCGCACCGCCGATCCACGGTCATCGAAGCGCGCTGCACTATGGCGCGATCGACGGCTTCGCCGCCTGCCTCGAGACATACGTCGACGTGGGACTGACGTGCGCCGTGCTCTGCAATGGCGATATCGGCCCCGCAGCGCCCTTCAAGGCCGTGCGCCGCGTCTTGGCCGAGCGGGTCTTGACCCACCCGAACTGAACGGGCCATGGGCGATAGGCCGGCGCCCACGGACACCCGCGGTCAGCGAAGCCTTGACCTCGCCGTTTCCCTGGGTTGCAACGGCGCCCAGTCAGCTTTGCGCAAGGGAGCTCCGCCGCCTTGGACAATCGCGTCATCCCCCTGGCGGCGGACTTCGAGGCGGCGAGCTGGGCCGACTGGCTGGCGCTGGCGGCCAGGACGCTCCCCCGCGGGGTGGAGACGCTCATCGGCCGCGACGCCGACGGGCTGGCCATCCAACCGCTCGGTACGCCCGAAGACGCCGCCGCGCCGCTCGGCTTCATCCCCGCGCCGCGCGGGGGGGAGCGGGGCTGGGACATCCGCGACGCGGTGCGCCACCCCGATCCGGCCGTCGCCAACCGCCAGATCCTCGAAGCCCTGGCGGGCGGGGCGGCTTCGGTGCTGGTGAGCATCGATCCGGCGGCGGAGCGCGGGGTCGCCGTGGGCTCGGCCCAGGGGCTGGCGCGGGTGTTGGACGGGGTGATGATCGAGGTCGCCCCGGTGGCCCTCGACGCCGGCTTCCTGGGCGCCCCGGCCGCCCAGTGGCTGGCGGCCGCCGCCAAGGCCTCGCCCGCCGCGCCGCTGGCCTTCCACCTCGATCCCTTGAGTTCCTTCGCCGAGACGGGGCGCGGCCCGGGGCCGATCGAGGCCCATCTCGCCGCCGGGGCCGAACTATGCGCCGGGCTGGCCGAGACCTATCCCAGGTCGAGCCTGTTCCTGGCCGGCGGGCGGGTGATCCACGAAGCGGGCGGGACGCCGGCCCAGGAACTGGCCTTCGCCGCCGCCTCCGCCCTGGCCTACGCCAAGGCCCTGGTTCGCGCCGGCATACCTCTGGACGCGGCCTTCGCGCGCATCATCCTGGGCCTTAGTCTCGACACGGACGTCCCGGGCGGGATCGTCAAACTACGCGCGGCGCGGGTGGTCTGGGGACGGATCACCCGGGCCTGCGGCGCCGAAGTCCCGGCCCGGATCGAGGCGCGCACCTCCGGGCGGATGCTCACCCGCGCCGGCCCCTGGACCAACCTCGTGCGCCTGACCGCCGCCGCCTTCGCCGGCGCGGTGGGCGGGGCCGACGCCATGGTGGTGGGCGCATTCACCGACGCCATCGGGCTTCCCGGCCCCCTGGCCCGCCGACTGGCGCGCAACACCAGCCTGATCCTGATGGAGGAAGCGCACCTGGGCCGCGTCGCCGATCCCGCCGCCGGCTCCTGGAGCCTCGAGGCCCGGACGGCGGACCTGGCCCGCGCCGCGTGGGAGCGCTTCACCGCCATCGAGGCGGCGGGCGGCGCCGCGCAAGCTCTCGTCGACGGCCTGATCGCCGCGGAGGTCGCCCGTGCGCGCGCGGCGCTCACCGCCGCCATCGCCGCCAAGGCGCTGCGGATCGTGGGCGTCACCGACTTCGCCGACGCCGCCGCGCTCCCGGTCGAGGTCGACGCCGGCGGGGGGACGGCGGTCGAGGCGCCCTCCCCGGGCCTTCCCGGCCTCGACAGCCATTGCCCGCCGCTCGAACCGGTGC
>JBBQGZ010000059.1:0-13457 GCA_038323535.1 Caulobacterales bacterium | reverse complement strand
CAGCCGGGGGTCGAAGGGGGTGGGGATGATGTAGTGAGGGCCGAACTTCAGGCGCAGGCCGTGGTAGGCCGCCGCCACCTCGTCGGGCACGTCCTCCCGGGCCAGGGCGGCCAGGGCGTGGGCGCAGGCGATCTTCATCTCCAAATTGACCCGCCGGGCCCGCACGTCCAGCGCGCCGCGGAAAATGTAGGGAAAGCCCAGGACGTTGTTCACCTGGTTGGGATAATCCGACCGCCCGGTGGCGACGATGGCCTCGGGCCGCACGGCATGGACGTCCTCCGGCGTGATCTCCGGGTCGGGGTTGGCCATGGCGAAGATGATCGGCTTGTCCGCCATGCTCATCACCATCGCCTGGGTCACCGTCCCCTTCACCGACAGGCCCAGGAAGACGTCCGCGCCCTTCATGGCGTCGGCCAGGGTGCGCGCGTCGGTGTCCACCGCATGAGCTGACTTCCACTGGTTCATGCCCGCCACGCGGCCCCGCCAGATGACCCCGGTGTTGTCCACCGCGATGCAATGGTCGGGCCGCACGCCCATGGCCTTGACCAACTCCAGCGAGGCAATGCCCGCCGCCCCGGCCCCACAGAGCACCAGCTTGATGTCTTCCAGCCGCCGCCCGGTGATCGCGCAGGCGTTGATCAGGCCCGCGGCGGAAATGATCGCCGTGCCGTGCTGGTCGTCGTGGAACACCGGGATGTCCAGGAGTTCCTGAAGCTCGGTCTCGATGCGGAAGCACTCGGGGCTCTTGATGTCCTCCAGATTGATCCCGCCGAACGTCACCCCGATGTTCTTGACCACGGTGATGATCTCGTCGGGGTCCCGGGAGGTGACCTCGATGTCCACGCTGTCGACGTCGGCGAAGCGCTTGAAGAGCACGCTCTTGCCCTCCATCACCGGCTTGGCCGCCAGGGCCCCCAGGTCGCCCAGGCCCAGGATCGCCGTGCCGTTGGAGATCACCGCCACCAGATTGCCCTTGGAGGTGTAGTCGTAGGCCAGATCCGCATCCGCCGCGATCGCCAGCACCGGCGCCGCCACCCCCGGCGAATAGGCCAGCGACAGGTCCCGCTGTGTCGCCATCGGCTTGGTCGCCACCACCGCGATCTTCCCAGGCGTCGGGTAGCGATGGAACGCCAGCGCCTCGTCGTCGGTGAAGGTGCGTCTCTCGGGCTCGCTCATGGGGGGGCCGCGGTGCGTTGGGGGAAGGGAGCGGTCACCCTAGCCGGGGCCGGCGGAGGGGACAACGCGCGGGATGGCGGATGGCCGCCATCATCCCGGACAGGGATGAAATGTCGGGACATTTGGACGCGGAGAACTCTGCGAGCGCCGCCCTGCCTGAATACCTTGCAGTTGAGCATCCCCGGGGGGGCGATGACCACCCTAAGCGTGGACGATCGAGACCGCGGTTCCGGGATTGGCGCCGGAGACCCGCACGCGGGCGTCCAGTTGCTTGGCGAGCGCTTCGATAATGCTGGTGCCGAGGCCCGACTTGGCGCTCGCGGGGTCGGCGGGCATGCCGACGCCATCGTCGCCGACCGAAAGCGTCCACTCGGGTCCCCGCGATCGGTAGTCGACGACGATCTTGCCGTTGCGGCGGCCCGGGAAGGCGTGCTTGAGGGCGTTGATCACCAGTTCGGTGACGATCAGGCCAAGGCTCACCGAGACATCCGCGCTGGTCACGCTGTCGTCGGCGCTAACCTTCAGCGACAGTTGCTTGTGGTCGCGGATCATCGAGGCGCCGAGGCTCTGGCAGAGGTCGGTGAAATAGGGGCGCAGTTCGACCTCGCCCAGCCTGGACGCCGCCAGCTGCCGCTGCACGGCGGCCACGGACATCACCCGCTGGTGCGCGTCGTACAGATGGCTTCGCGTTTCCTCCGAGGGGATCCGCCGGGCGCTCTGCAAGAGCACGCTGGCGACGATCTGGAGGCTGTTGGCGACCCGATGCTGGATCTCCTGAAGCAGGATCGCCTTCTCCCGCAACAGGTCATCCTTGAGTTTCTCGCCGGCTCGGGCGTCGGTGACATCGGAGACCGCGAGCACCAACCTGGCGTTGTCCTGGTCGTCCGCGTAGTCGAGTCTTTGCGCGTTCAGCACCAGGTGGCGGGCCGGCCGGCCCTTGCGCTCCAGGTCCATCTCGTAGACCTCGATGTCCGCCTGCCCCGAAAGCGTCGCCTTGAGCAGGGATCGCAGCCGGGGAACGTCCCACTCGCCTTCCCCGAGCGAGAAAAGCGGGCGGTCCGCCGCCGTGGCGGGGTCGATCTGGAACACCCGGAAGAACGACGCGCTCGCCGCGACAACGGTCAGGTCGCCGTCTAGAAGCACCACCGGCGCGTTCGAGGAGGCGATCACCGCCAGGGCCAGGCTGAGGGCGGCCTCGGGATCGAGAGGTTTGTGGGCGGCCATGACCCGGGCACCATAGACCCCAAAGCGCCCGGCGCGAAGTTATCCTCCGCCCATCCGCGCTCTCAACGCCGCCGCCATCTCCGCGATTCCCTCGGCGATCACCGGGTCGGTCTGGATGAAGGCCCAGTAGGGGCCGAGCTTGCCGTATTTGGCCATCACATCGCCCTTGGCGAAGGCCTGGCCGAAGACGCCCATGAAGAAGAGCAGGGGGCCAGGGCGCAGTCGGCGGTGGTCAGGGCGCCTTCCACCGCATAGGGGCCGGGGCCCATCACGTGGTTGAGATGGACTAGGGCCTCGTCGATCTTGCCGAAAGCTTCGTCGACCACCGCTTGGTCGCGCGCGGCGGGGTTCATCTGGCCGAACAGCGTCAGGCCCTGGGTCATCACATAGAGCTCGGCCACCCGGGCGATCAGGCGGGCGCGCGCCTTGCCCTCGGGCGTGGCGGGGCGCAGCGGCCTCTGAGGGAACGCGTCCTCGAGATATTCGACGATGGTGTCGGACTCGGTGATCACCGTGCCGTCGTCGAGCACCAGGGCGGGGACCTTGCCCATCGGGTTGACGGCGAGATACTCGGGCGACTTCAGGTCGCCGCCCGGAGGCGGGGCGATCTCGATGTCCAGGCCCTTGGCGTGGATCGCCATCCTCACGCGGGTGGCATAGGGGGAGAGGTCGACCGAATAGAGCTTCATGGCGGTTTCCTGTAAGGCGTCGGTGGCGGCGGACTTAAACGCGCGATCCTTGGCCAGCGCAATCGGCGGGCGGATCGGGTTTTCCATCGAGGCGGGAGCGGGCGTGGACCCTGGCTTGAAGATCGGCGTGGCCGGGGCCCTGGGGCGCATGGGACGGGCGGTCACCTGCGTGATCGAGGCGCGCGAGGGCTTGGCGCTCGGGGGCCTATTTGGGCGGCCGGGCGCCGGCGGCGAGGCCGTCGGCGCCGTCGAAGAGGCGCTTCGCGCCTGCGATGTCATCATCGACTTTTCATCCGCGGCGGCTTCAGCGGACCTCGCGACCCGGGCGGCGGCGCGCGGCGGGCCGGCCCTGGTGATCGGGTCGACCGGCTTTTCCTCCGGCGAGGAGGCGGCGATCGCCGAAGCGGCGCGGGTGATCGCCATCGTCAAATCGGGGAATTTCTCGCTCGGGATCGCCGTGCTGGCGGCCCTGGTCGAACAGGCGGCGGCGCACCTGGGCTCGGAGGCCTGGGACATCGAGGTCACGGAGGCCCACCATCGGCGCAAGCTCGACGCCCCGTCGGGCACCGCCCTGCTGCTCGCCGGCGCGGCGGCGAAGGGGCGTGGCGCAGTTCTGGGGGACGTCACGGCGCCGGCTCGCCAGGGCGTGGGCGCGGCGCGGCGGGAGGGCGCGATCGGCTTCAGCGTCCTGCGCGGCGGCGGCATCGTCGGCGAGCACACCGTGGTCTTCGCCGCCGAGGACGAGATCCTCACCCTCTCCCATTCGGCCCGCGACCGCCGGCTCTTCGCCCTGGGCGCCGTTCGCGCGGCGGCCTGGGTCGCGGGGCGCGCGCCCGGCCTCTACGGGATGAAAGACGTGCTGGGGCTGTGACCCGGGCGTCGAGCCCGGCGGTCGCGAGCTGCCGCGATTACCCGCCTCCCGTCGAGCCGAACCCGCCCGCGCCGCGGGGCGTCTCGTCCAGCGCCTCCACCTCTGTCCACGCCGCCCGGATCACCGGGGCGATGACCAGCTGGGCGATGCGGTCGCCGCGGCGGATGGCGACGTCGTCTTCGCCGTGGTTGATCAGGATCACCTTCAGCTCGCCGCGATAATCGCTGTCGATCGTCCCTGGCGTATTGAGCTCGGTAACGCCCTCGCGAAGGGCGAGGCCCGACCTTGGGCGCACCTGGCCCTCGTAGCCCTCCGGCAGGGCGATGGCGACGCCGGTCGGCACCGCCGCGCGGTCGCCGGGGCGAAGGACGATCGGCTCTTCGGCCGGGACGGCGGCGCGCAGGTCCATGCCCGCCGCGCCGGCGGTCTCATAGGCGGGGAGGGGAAGGTCCGCGCCGTGGGCCAGACGGCGGATCGGGATCGGCGCGATCACGCCAGCGCCCGCGCGATCCGCTCGGCGAGGCGCCGGGCCACCTCGGCCTTGGAGGCCCGGGGCCACCGGTCCGCGCCGTCGCGATCCAACACAAGCACCTCATTGTCGTCGCCGCCCATGATTCCGGCCTGGCTGACGTCGTTGGCCACGATCCAGTCGCAGCCCTTGCGGTCGAGCTTGGCCCGGGCGTTGGCCTCCAGGTCGTCGGTTTCGGCGGCGAAGCCCACCACCAGGCGCGGGCGGGCCGGGCCGGCGGCGGAAAGATCGGCCAGGATGTCGGGGGTCTCCACCAGCCTCACCGTCGGAGGGCCTTCCCGGCCCTTCTTCAGCTTGACACCGAACACCGCGTCCGGTCGCCAGTCCGACACCGCCGCGACGCACACCGCGGCGTCGGCGGGCAGGGCCCCGCGGCACGCCGCCAGCATCTCCTGCGCCGTCTCCAAATCGATACGATCCACGCCGCGGGGCGTGGCCAGGGCGGCGGGGCCCGAGATCAGGGTCACCCGCGCGCCCAGCGCCGCCAGGGCGCCGGCGATGGCATAGCCCTGCTTGCCGCTGGAGCGGTTGGTCAGCACCCGCACCGGGTCGAGCGGCTCGAGGGTCGGCCCGGCCGTGACCAGCACGTGCTTGCCGGCGAGCGGCCCGTCGACGGCGGAGGTACGGTTGGCCAAGGCCGCCATGACCGCTTGGACGATCGCCTCGGGCGAGGCCATGCGCCCCTCTCCGAACTCGCCGCAGGCCATTTCCCCCGCGTCCGGACCGACGAAAGCGACGCCGTCGGCCTCGAGGGTGGCGAGGTTGCGCCGGGTGGCCGGGTGCACCCACATCCGCACGTTCATGGCCGGGGCCATCAGCACCGGCTTGTCGGTGGCGAGAAGGACGGTGGAGGCCAGGTCGTCGGCGAGGCCGTGGGCGGCCTTGGCCATCAGGTCGGCGGTTGCCGGGGCCACCAGGACAAGGTCGGCCGACCGCGAAAACTCGATATGCCCCATCTTCGCCTCGTCGGCGAGGCTGAAGAGATCGCCGCGCACGTCCTCCTGGGCGAGGGCGGAAAGGGAAAGGGGGGTCACGAACCTGGCCCCGGCGCCGGTGAGGATCGGGCGCACCGCCACCCCGGCCTTGCGCAGCAGGCGGGTGACCTCCAACGCCTTGTAGGCCGCGATCCCGCCCCCTACGATCAGCAGAACCCGCGTGCTGTCGGACGTCACGAAACCCTCCCGCCAAGGGCCCCGCTCTTAGCGCGAAAGAGAGGCACTGGACAAACGCCCAGGATTGTTCTTTGTTTGTTCCTTTGGTATGCATCTTCATGATCATCAACGCGTCATACGGGAGACGACCCATGAGAGTTGTGCTGTTGTTCGGGGCGGCCGGAGCGCTCGCCCTCACCCTGGCCGCCTGTGGCGGCAAACCTTCCGCCGTGGCCCCCAGGGACCAGAACGCTTCGTACCGGAGCCAGGACGGGGACCGGACGAGCTACGCCGATCGGCGCGATACGCCCGTTCCCCAGGTCGATGGCAAGCCGATGTGGGCCGCCAACCGCAAGCATACGGCCGAGGAAAACGCCCAGTACCAGTTCGCCAAGAACGGCGGCGACTTCGGCGCCTCGAGCGAAAGCGAATATGTGACCAAGGTCCATGCCTTCGTCGATCGGCCGCCGTCCGGGGCCGAGACTCTCGACCGGCGCAACGGCGACAAGCTGATCTATGACGCCAAGATCAACACCTTCGCCGTCGTCTCGAGGGACGGCGCCCCGCGCACCATGTTCAAGCCCCGCGCCGGCGCCTCCTACTGGGCCCAGCAGAAGGACCGTGAAGACAAGCGCGGCAAGGCGGGTGGCGACGGCGGCGGTTCGGATCAGAGCTAGAGGTCTAAGCCCCCTTCCCCGGCTTCGCCGGTACTTCCGCCAGGGGGGAAGAGAGCGCTAGCGCTTGCGTCTCTTTCTCCTCCCCTCTTGGGGGAGGGGGACCACGAAGTGGTGGCGGGGGCTCCTGGCCGCGCTCGGCGCACCCGCGCTCAGCGCAGCCAAGCCGCCAGCGCGAACGCCGCCGCCGCGACCGCCAGGCCGCAGGCGAAGCCGATCCAGCCCTCGCCGGCGCTTCGCGGCGGCGGGATCCGGGCTGGCGGTTCGCGGTCTCGCCCAGCCAGGCGGGCCAAGGCGTGGATCGCGTCCCCGGCCTCGGCCAACAGGCCGCGCACCCGGTTCGTGGGCGAAAGTTCGCGGGCGATCCAGCGGCGCACCACCGGCTCGGCGGCGGTCCAGATGTCATGCCGAGGATCGATGCGCCGGGCGACGCCCTCCACCGTCACCATGGTCTTTTGCAGCAGCACCAGTTCCGGCCGCAGGCGCATGTCGAAGAGGGCGGTGATCTCGAACAGCTGGGAGAGCAGCCGGCCCATGGAAAGCGCGCCCGCGTCCTGGCCGAACACCGGCTCGCCCACCGCCCGCAAGGCCTGGGCGAAGGCCGCCCGGTCCTGGTCGGCGGGCACATATCCCGCCTCGAAGTGGACCGCCGCCACGCGCGCGTAGTCGCGTTGCAAAAACCCCCAAAGGATTTCAGCCAGATACCGCCGCTCCGCCAGCCCCAGGCGCCCGACGATGCCGAAATCCACCGCCGTCAGGGTCGCGGGCGGCTCGATGAACAGGTTGCCCTCGTGCAGGTCGGCGTGAAAGACGCCGTGGTCCAGAGCCTGGGCCAAGAACCCGCGGACCAGGTTGTCGGCCAAGCGGCGGCGATCCAGCCCCACCTGGTCCAGGCAAGCCTGGTCCGACAGCGGCGCGCCAAGCGCCCACTCCAGGGTCAAGACCCGCCGCGCCACCCCCTCCCACACTACCCTGGGCGCGCCGATGAAGCCGTCGCCGGCCATGGCCTCGCGCAGTTCGTCGGCCCCCGCCGCCTCGAACCGCAAATCCAGCTCCAGGCGAAGGGCGCGGACCACCGTGGCCGCGAAGGCGCGCGGCTCGAGGCGGCGGGAGGCCGGCGCCCAGGAATGCGCGAGGCTGGCGGCCCAGGTCAGGGCGGCCGCGTCGCGGGCCACCCGCCGCTCGATGCCCGGGCGCAGCACCTTCACCGCCACGTCCCGCCCGTCCGCCAGCCGCGCGCGATGGACCTGGGCTAGGGACGCGGCCGCCACGGGCGCCTCGAACTCGAGGAACAGTTCGCCGAGCGGCCGGCCGAGCGCCCGCTCGACCTCCAGCCGGGCGGTTTCAATGGGAAACGGCGCCAGGCGGTCCTTCAGGCGCGAGAGGTCGTCGGCGAAGGCCGCGCCGAAGATGTCGGCCCGGGTGGAGAGGAACTGGCCAAGCTTGATCGCCGCCGGGCCGAGCGCTTCGAGGGTTCGGGCCAGGCGCTCTCCGGGGCGGCCCTTTTTCACCTCCGCGCCGGCGAAGAGCCGTAGCGAGACCGCCAGGAACCGCCAGCCCGCGGGGAGCTCGCCGTCGATCTCCCTGGGCAGAAGGGCGTCGGCGCGGATCAGGCTCCAGACTGCCCCGGTCAGACGGGTGAAGGACGCCGGGCCTCCCATCCGGCTTCAGATCGCCCAGCCCTGATGCAGGGCGCAGACGCCGCCGCTGAAGTTGGTGACCGTGACCCGCGAGAAGCCAGCGCCCGCCACCAGGCCGGCCAGGGCGCGCTGATCGGGAAAGCGCCGGATGCTCTCGACGAGGTAGCGATAGGCGTCCGCGTCGCGCGCCACGGCCGCGCCGATGGCGGGGATCAGCCTGAAGGAATAGGCGTCGTAGATCCGCCCCACCGCCGTGTTCACCGGCTTGGAAAATTCGAGGCACAGGAATCGGCCGCCGCTCTTGAGCACCCGGCGCGCTTCGCCAAGGGCGCGGGGAACGTCGGCGACGTTGCGCAGGCCAAAGGCGATGCAATAGGCGTCGGCGCCGGCGTCCGGGAGGGGAAGATTCTGGGCGTCGCCCACCACCCAGGCGATCACCGGATCGCCGCCGCGCGCGAGCCCGGCCCGCACCATCCGCGCGTTGTAGTCGACAACCACGATGCGGGCGTCGCGCCCGCCGCGACGCGCCCTGGCCGCCCTGGCCATCCGGGCGAAGCGGCGGGCCATGTCTCCGGTCCCGCCCGCGCAGTCGATGATCGTCTCGCCGGGCCGGGGGTTGAGGCGGGCGGCGGCGGCGTCCTTCCATAGCCGGTGGACCCCGCCGCTCATCAGGTCGTTCATCAGGTCGTAGCGGGCGGCGACCCGGTCGAAGACCCCTTTCACGAGCCTCGGCTTGTCGGCCGGATCGACGTCCAAAAAGCCGAAGCTGGCGCCGCTCTCACCCATGGCCGCGCGTCTTAGGCCGGAAGCCGGCCTGGCGCCAGCCGAGGCGTGGCGCGCCTGCCCGTCTTCGGCTAGGGCTGCGCCATGCCCGAACTGCCCGAGGTCGAGACCGTACGGCTGGGACTGTCGCCGGTCCTCACGGGTGCGCGCCTGGCCCGGGTGGACGCCCGCCGGGCGGGCCTTCGCTTCGCCTTCCCGGAGGGCTTCGTCCAGCGCCTGACCGGCGCCCGCGTCCAGGGCCTGGCGCGGCGGGGCAAATACATCCTGGCTGGCCTCGATTCCGAGGAGACCCTGATCATTCACCTGGGCATGACCGGGCGGTTCGAGATCGAGGGCGCCGCCGGTCCGGCGCCTACCGGCGCCTTCGCCCTGGCCGCGCCGGCGGATCCGCGGCATGCCCATGTGGTCTTCGAAACCGACGCCGGCGCGCGCCTGACCTTCTTCGACGCCCGACGGTTCGGCTCCATGGACCTGATCGCGACCTCGGAGCTGGGGGCCTATCCCGTCTTGGCTGGAATGGGGCCCGAGCCCCTGGGCGGGGCCTTCGACGCGGCCTATCTGAAAGCCGTCTTCGCCGGCCGGCGGCAGGGCGCCAAGGCCCTCCTGCTGGACCAGCGCATAGTGGCGGGGATCGGCAACATCTACGCCTGCGAGGCGCTTCATCGCGCCGGGGTGTCGCCGGTCAAGCCGGCCGGGGCGATCGGCGGGCGCAAGCGGGACGCTATCATTCCGGCGGTCAGGTCGGTCCTGAACGAGGCCATCCTGGCGGGCGGTTCGACCTTGCGCGACTACGCCGGCGCGGACGGCGCGCTGGGCTATTTCCAGCACCGCTTCCAGGTCTATGGGCGGGCGGGGGAGAGATGCCTGGCGGCGGGCTGCGGGGGGGTCATCCAGCGCGTCGTCCAGGCGGGGCGCTCGACCTTCCATTGCCCGCGATGCCAGCGATGAGCCGGCGCGCGCGCGCCTGGGCGCTGGTCGCGGCGCTGGCGCTGGCCGCGGCGCCGGCGTCGGCCCGGCCGCCGGTTTGGACCGTCCGCGGCGCGCACGGCGTGGCCCTTCTCTTCGGCTCGGTCCACCTGCTGCCCACCGGCCTGGACTGGCGGCCGCCGGCCCTCACCCAGGCCCTCTCGAAGGCCGACGAACTTTGGTTCGAGCTTCCCATCGACCAGGCCACCAGCGCCGAGGCCGTCCGCCTGGCCAGCCGTCGCGGGATCTTGCCCCGTGGCGACCGCCTCTCGGCCCACCTGACGGTGGCCCAGAACGCCCGCCTCGGGCGCGTCGCCGAGTCCCTGGGCGTCCCCCGATCGGCCCTGGAGGCCATGCGCCCGTGGTTCGCCGAGGTCACCCTGTCGCTCCTCGTCGATGCGCGCGCCGGCGCCATGGTCTCGCAGGGCGTCGAGGAGCAGATCGAAACCCTGGCCCCGCCGACGGCGCGCCGCCGCTCGTTCGAGACGGCGCGCCAGCAGATCGCCTTTTTGGCCGACGCGGCGATGGCCGACCAGGTCGCCGCCCTGGACGAAACGCTTCGGGAGATCGAGGAGCGGCCCGGCGCCTACGGGCGGGTGGTGGACGAATGGATGGCCGGCGATCTTAAGGGCGTCGCGGCCGACGCCCTGGAGCCCCTGCGGCGGGCGTCTCCGACGATTTACCGGCGCCTGATCACCGACCGTAACCGGCGTTGGGCGGGCGCCCTGCAGCGCCGGCTTTCCCGACCGGGCGTGGTCGTGGTGATCGTCGGCATGGGCCACCTCGTCGGCCCCGATGGCGTCCCGGCCCTGATGAGGGCGAAAGGCGCCCAAGTCGAAGGGCCCGATGTCGAAGGGCCCGATTGACCGGCCAAGGGCCTTCCCCTATATCCCCGCCTCCCGTTTTTTGACCGTCCGCCGCCCCGACAGGGGCGCGGGCCGTCGCGAGAGGCTCGAAGACACCCATGGCCAACAACCCCGGCGCCAAGAAGGCGATCCGCAAGATCGCCAAACGCACCGAGGCCAACAAGGCGCGGCGCTCACGGGTGCGCACCTTTCTGCGCCGGTTCGACGAGGCGCTCAGCGCCGGCGACGCGGGGGCCGCCAAGGAAGCCTTCACCGTGGCCCAATCCGAACTCATGCGGGCGGTCGGCAAGGGCGTGGTGCACCCCAACACCGGCGCGCGGAAGGTCTCGCGGCTCCATCGCCAGCTGAAGAAGCTCGCCGCCGCCTGATCTTCTCTGGCGACCCGCTTAAACATCTGAAATCTAAGATTATTTTTGCGCCCTCACCTGCGGGGCGGGCGGCGCGCCATGATCCGTGGTGCGACAAAATCGACCAATCGGTTTTGCCAAAAAAAAGTGATCGGGCGGATTTCCTTTGCCTGTCGGGACCTTCCGCTTGTCAACCGGAATTTAGGCCCGTTTGAGGAAATTTCGGCGTTGACGCGGGGGGGCGCGGGGATAGGTTGAAACTCGGTTAACGCTTTCGATCTTGTACGGACGAAAAGGCGGCGGCGAGGCCCAAGGCCTCAGCCGATGGGGGGATTGTGTCTGAGGATTTGCCGGTCATGCCGCGCGGGAGATGTCGCGGCCGGCGGGTTCGTCGCACAGGAACGAAAGAGGGCAGGGCGCGGGACCAATGACGAACAGCGATCCATCGATGGCGATGTCCTCGACGCCAGCCGGGGCCGTGTGGAGCAAGGCCAGCCACACGCTGAAAAACGAACTGGGCGCGGACGCCTTCGGCTCCTGGCTGGCGCAGGCGGCTCTTCGGGCGGCGTGCGACGGCCGCCTGTGCCTGGTCACGCCGACCGGGATCGCCCGGGACTGGATCCGCCGCTATGCCTGGCGAAGGATCGGCGAGGTCTGGGCGGCCAACGATCCGGACGGGCGGGTGCTGAGCCTGAAATCCCGGCTGGAGTTCGAGGCCGACGCCGGCGGGGGCCGCGCCGAGCCGGTGTTGGCGCGAGCCGCCGACCCGGCCGCTCCAGAGGCGGCGATCCCGGCCGCCAAGCCCTGCATGGCGGGGGGCTTGCAGGAGCGCTTCACTTTCGAGAGCTTCGTGGCCGGGCCCGCCAATGAATTCGCCCATGCCGTGGCCCGGCGCGTGGCCTCCTGGGCCGACGGGCACTTCAATCCGGTCGTCTTTCACGGGCCCTACGGCTTTGGCAAGACCCATTTGCTCAACGCCATGGCGTGGGAGGCCATGAAGACCCAGCCCGGGCGCAAGGTCGTCTATCTGACCTCCGAGCGGTTCCTCTCTAGCTTCGTCCGTGCCTTGATCGACAAGCAGACCGCCGCCTTCAAGGATGAGCTTCGGTCCGCCGACCTCCTTTTGATCGACGACGTCCATTTCATCGGCGGCAAGCAATCGAGCCAGGAGGAACTGTTCCACACCCTGGCCGCGCTGGTGGAGGACGGGCGCCGCGTGGTGCTGTCGGCCGATCGTCCGCCCTCGGCGCTCGCCGAGGTCGACGCCCGTCTGCGCTCGCACCTGTCCTCCGGCCTGGTCTGCGGCATCGAGCCGGCCGACCGCGCGTTGCGCCTGGGCATATTGGATCGCAAGCTCCAGGTGCTCTGCCGGCGGCAAGGCGTGCCCGGGGCCCCGCGCCCCGAGGTCCTGGCCTTCCTCGCCGACCGCTTCACCGACAGCGTCCGCGAGCTGGAAGGCGCCCTCAATACCCTGGTCGCGCGCGCCGGGGACGGCCTGGGCCGGCTCACCCTGGACGAGGCTCAATGCCTGTTGCGCCCTCACCTGCGCGGCGGCGAACGCCGGGTGACGGTGGACGATATCCAGAAGGCGGCGTCCGAGCATTTCGGGCTCAAGCAGGCGGATCTCATTTCCGAGCGGCGGACCCGCGCCGTGGCCAGGCCTCGTCAGGCGGCCATGTGGCTGGCCAAGCAGCTGACCACCCGCTCCCTGCCCGACATTGGCCGCCGCTTCGGCGGTCGCGACCACACCACCGTCCTGCACGCGGTGCGCCGGATCGAGGAACTCCGCGCCACCGACCCACAACTGGCGCGTGACCTGGAGTTCCTGGTGAGGAAGCTCAGGGGCTGAGCGCCCCACACGCCGCCTCGGCCGCGCGCGGGGGTGGGTGTCCTATGCCGGCGCGTAGGCCCGAGGCCCCACGCCGTTGGACTTGAAATGGGCCAGCATCCGGGCCCAGCCGTCCTTGGCGTCGGCGGCGTTGTAGCTGTCGCGATAGTCGGCGTGGAAGCCGTGGCCGGCGTCGGGGTAGAGGATGACCTGGCTGCCGGCCTTGTGCGCGGTCGCCAAGGCCTCTCGCATGGCCGGGACGGAAGCGGCCAGGGCGTCCTTGGCCCCGTAAAGGCCCAGGACCGGCGCGTGAAGCTGACCAACGCGCTCGATCGGCCAAAGGCGCTTGGCGTCCTTCGCCTCGCCGGGCGGGGGCGCCATGCGGCCGTACCAGGCGACTCCGGCCTTGATCTGAGGGAATTCCTCGCAGGCCAGCCAGGTGGTCCCGCCGCCCCAGCAGAAGCCGGTGATGGCGATCCTCGCGGCGTCGGCATAGGGCTGGGCGCGCAGGAATTCCAAGGTCGCGCCGACATCGCCCATGACCTGGGCGTCCGAAGCCCGGGCGACGATCTTGATCACCTGGGAGATATCCGAAAGGGGGGCCGGGTCGGCGACCCGGACGAAGAACGCCGGCGCGATCGCGACATAGCCGAGCTTGGCCAGGCGGCGGCAGACGTCCTTGATGTAGTCGTGCAGGCCGAACACCTCGGAGG
>JBBQGZ010000058.1:0-13838 GCA_038323535.1 Caulobacterales bacterium | reverse complement strand
TCAGGCCCAGGCCGTTGCAGTGCCGCTTCTGGGCGAAGAACGCCTGCTCGGCCCCTTCCGGGACGAGGCGGTGGAAATAGGGGCCGTTGTGGGCCGAAAAGGCGCCGCGAGCGGCCGATGGCGTGAACCCCTCCGGCGGCGAAGGGGCGTCTCTTCGCGGCGTCAACGGCCGAAGATCCGATGGCGCACCTGGTCCCCCGGCTGGGCGCCGATCTCGGCGGCGCGACCGCCGCGAACTTCCAGCACGCCCAAGGCGTCGCCGCCCGCCGGTATCGGGATCGTCGAGAGGGGAACCGCGTCGCGGGCGATGGAAATGACATGGCCATCCTTGGCGATGAACAGCATGTCCAGAGGGATCAGGGTGTTCTTCATCCAGAAGGCCACCGGCGTGGCCGTCTTGAAATCGAACAACATGCCGCGATCGGCGGCCAGCGCCTTGCGGAACATCAGCCCCTTTTCGCGCGCGGCGTCGGTGTCGGCGATTTCCACCTTGAAGTGGAAGACCCCCCGCGCTGTAACGACGTCGAGATCCTCGACCGCCAGAGTCTTGGCTCGCGCGTCCGCCCCGGCGGCCAGGAGCGCCAAACCGGCCAGGGCGCCTGGCAATGACCGGCGGAGGAAGTCTCCCACGCTGGGCGCCTCGGCTCGCAAGAGCGGCCTAGGCCAAGCCCAGTTCGATCTCCGCCACCACCAGGCCCTTGGGGCCTTCGGCGAAGCGGACCTTGACGTCGTCACCCGGTTGCAGATCCTCCAGGCCGCCGCGACGCAGGGTTTCGATGTGGACGAAGATGTCGCCGCCGCCCCCTTCGCGGACCACGAAACCATAGCCCTTGGCGCGATTGAACCATTTGACCTTGGCCTGTTCGAACGGGCCGGCCGGCGCGAGCGCATGGTGCGGGGCGCCGTGCGCCCGCGCGGGAGGGGGCGCCCGATCGTGGAGGGCTTCGGCGCCTCGGTCGTGGGCGGAGGGGCGCCGGGCTTCGAAACGGTCCCGCCTGGGGCCGCCGCGACCGTGGCCGTCGCTCTCGAATGGGCGGCGCGGACGCTCTTCGCGCGGTGGGGCGGCGGTCTCGTCCAGATCGACGATCTCCGAAACCTGCCAACCCTTGGGCCGCTTGACCACATCGCAGACGATGAGCGAGCCTTCCAACGCGCCTTCACGGCCGGAGCTGCGCAGCGACGTGACGTGCAGCAGGACGTCGCGAAGTCCCGTGCGGCTGGCGTCGTCGGGTACGATGAATCCGTATCCCTTGCCCGCGTCGAACCATTTTACCCGACCGCTGATCCGCACGGATTCATCGTGCGGCTCGCTGCCCTCGAAATCCAGATCGGACATTGGCCCCTCAGCCCCGCTCCCGGCCCTATATCGGGCGAGAACCCCCACCATACCACTGTCTTCAACAAATCAAGAGGCGTCAATTCGCCTTTCCCAAGCCTGGCGCCCCCAGGCGTCTAGGCCGGCGCCAATTCGCGGATCAGGCGCAAAACCTGGCCGGCGTGTTCCTTGCGGCAGATGAGAAGGTCCGGCAGGTAGGGATTTTCGCTGTTGTAGCGCAGGGGCGAGCCGTCGATCCGGGAAACATGAAATCCGGCGGCCTCGGCGACCGCCACCGGCGCGCAGGAGTCCCATTCGTACTGGCCCCCCGAATGAAGATAGATATCGGCCTCACCGCGGACCACCGCCATGGCCTTGGCGCCGGCCGAGCCCATGGGCGCGAGCTCGGCCCCGAGCTTGCCGGCCACCGCCACCGCTTCGGACGCCGGCCGCGTGCGGCTGACCACCATCTTCAAGGGGCCATCGCCGACCGGCGAGGCCACGGCCGGATTGTCGGTGCATAGCGTCAGGGGCAGGCCCGGAAGGGCGACGGCCCCGACGGAGGCCACCCCGTCAATGGCCAGGGCGATGTGGACGGCCCAGTCGGTGCGCCGCTCGCCATATTCGCGGGTGCCGTCGAGCGGGTCGACGATCCACACCCGCCGCCGCGCCAGCCGGCCCGGATCCGCGGCTTCTTCTTCGGAAAGGACGGCGTCGTCCGGACGCGCCTCGGCCAGCGCCTCCATGATGAAGGCGTTGGCCACCCGGTCGCCTACCTTGCCCAGGGCCTTGAGTTCGAACAGGCCCGATCGCTGAAGGGTGAGCAAGAGCTCGCCCGCCGTCTCGGCGACGCGCCGCGCGAGCTGGGCGTCGTCTTGGGTTGCGGTGTCGGTCATGGCGGTCATCCTGAAAACGCATGATGTTCGATGCGCGCGCCGAGCGGGTCCGGGCGGGCGGCCAGAGCGGCGGGTGGTGAAGAGCACGGGCTTGTGCCCCGGTATCCCGCCGGATGTAAAGGTCGCTACCGGCTCGGCGCCCGAAGGACGATGAATCCGTACCGGCGGAACACCGCCGCCGCCGGCGGGCTTCGCAGATAGTCCAAAAAGGCGCGCGCGCCCGGGTTGGTCGAGGCGGCGATCAGGGCGGCGGGATAGACGATGGGGGGGTGGTTAGCGTCGGGAAAGAGGCCGACGACCCGCACCGCCGGCTCGATCCTGGCGTCGGTGTCATAGACGATCCCCAGCGGCGTCTCGCCGCGCGCGACGAAGGCCAGGGCGGCGCGCACGTTTTCGGCCCTCGCGAGCCTGTCCTTCACACTGTCCCAGACGCCCAGCGAGGTCAGGGACGCCTGGCCATATTTTCCGGCCGGCACCTCCGGCCCGGCCATCGCCAGCCGGCCGGTTCCCAGCGCCGCCGCCAGGGGCATCCCCTTGCCGATCCTGATGGCCAGCTTCGAGGCCGCAGGGGCGATCAGAGCCAGATGGTTGGACAGAAGATCGCGCCGGCTGGCGGCCACGATCAGCCGGCGCTGGGCGAGATAGTCCATCCATTGGCTGTCCGCCGACAGGAAGAGGTCGGCCGGGGCGCCCTGCTCGATCTGCCGCGCCAGGGCCGAGGACGCCGCATAGGAAAACCTCACCGGCGCTCGGGTCTTGGCCGTGTAGGCCTTGCCCACCTCGTCCAGGACGTTCTTCAGCGATGCCGCCGCGAAGACGGTGACCGGCGCCTTGACCTGGGCGGTCGCCGCCGCCGGCGCCGCGAGCGTCAGGCCCGCCAGAGCCGCGAGGAACAGGCGGCGTGAAAGTTGGCGGATCATGGCATCACTCCACGGCCAGGATGATGTGAGACGCTTTGATCAGGGCCGCGGCGGGCTCGCCCACCGCAAAGCCCAGTTCGCGGGCGCTTTGGCGGGTGATGGTCGCGGTCAGGGTCTTGCCGGCGTCGAGCGCCAGGATGATCTCGCTGTTCACCGCCCCGTCCTCGTGACCCACGACCGTCCCGGTCAGGCGATTCCTGGCGGAGGTTCGCAAGGCCTCGCCGCCCGGCGCCAGAATAATGGCGCTGGATTTGATCAAGGCGATGGCCTCCCGTCCCGGCGCGAGACCGAGATCCTCCACGCTGCGGCGGGTGATGATGGAAACAATGTCGACGCCCTCGGCGATCCGAAGCGTGACTTCGCTATTGACCGCACCGGGGGTCACCGAGGTGACGATGCCGCGAAGGGCGTTGCGCGCGCTGGTTTTCATGGCGAGACTCCACATCAGGGACTGAAGGGGTGGCTGGTTCGGATCGCCAAGCCGTCGCTCGAGCGCCTTGATCACTTGGCTCAGCTCGTCTTCCACGGCGTGGAAGGCCCCGATCACCGCACGGCCATCCTGCGTCACCACGGCGGCGCCGCCATGGCGCCCGCCGGCGGTGGCGACGACCAGCGGCTTGTCGAAGAGGTTGTTGATCGCCTGCACGGCGTCCCAGGCGCCCTTGTAGCTCAGGCCCACGGATTTGGCCGCCTGGGCGATCGACCCCAGATCGCGCACCGCTTCGAGAAGCGCGACGCGTTCGCTCCCGACGCGCGCGCCGGGACCCTTGGCCAGGGTCACCGAAGCGGTCAGGGCGGCGCTTCCCGTCATCCGCCCCCGGCAAGCGCCAAAGAGCGCTCCGCCCCGGCCCGTGATCCCGATAGGCTCGCCATACGCGTTTCCCCACGAGGTCGTCATGTAGAGACACTACATAACGATGGTCAAGGATGGCCGCTGATGGCCGAAAGCCGCGCGGCGTCATAGGCTGCGTTTCGCCGCCTCCGCCCAGGTGGAGACCTCGGCGATACGAGAGGACAAACAATTATGAAACATCAAACAGCCATCTCACGGGTCGTCTGCCTCATGCTTGCGGTCGCGGTCTCCACGAGCGCCGTGGCGGCTTCCGCCACGTCGGAAAACGAGGCGCTCGGGCTTGGTCGGCGATTGGCCGGGACGAGTGATTTCCAGGCCCTGTTGAAGACGGTCGCCGAGGTGCAGATCGGCGAACTTCAGCGGGATACCCCGGGCCTGAGCGCGGCCGACAAGGATCAAGTGGCGCGCATCGGTCGCGCGACGATGGAGGCGGCGCGGCTAAGGGTCGTAGGCCAGCTCGGCGCCATCTACGCCCGGGCCTTCAGCCTTCCCGATCTGAAGGCCATGGTGGATTTCTTCGCCAGCCCGGCGGGCAAGGCCTATGCCGGCCGCTACGCCACCACCCTGCCGGAACTGGCCAAGACCCTTGAGGGATTCGATTTCAAGCGCGAGACGCTGAAGGCCTTATGTTCCGATATCGGCAAGGCTTGCCCGGCCAAGTAAAGGCGCCTCCGGCCCCGCAGAACAAACCGATCGTTCAGCAGCGGAAATAGCGTGGCAGGCCCTAGGGGAATCGAACCCCTCTTCCCAGATTGAAAATCTGATGTCCTAACCGATAGACGAAGGGCCCGGGCGGAACGCGGGAGCCCGGGGATATATCCGCCGGCCCCAGGCCGTGCAAGGACGCCTTGCAAGGCTTCACGCCGGGCGGGCGCGCCTCGGATCGGCGGCATCCTCGATTTCGAGTTCGACGCCATCGCGGCCGTTCCAGTCGTCGGGCTTCAGCTTGCCGGCCACATGAAGGGCGCCCCCGCCGGCCATCAGGCGCCGCCCCATTTCGCTGTCTCCGGCACGCCAGGCCACGGCCTTCAGCCGGCCGCCGGCGCCGTCGATGAGGGTGCAGCGGACATGGCCGCCGCGAAGCGCCATGGGCCGGTCGGGCCTCACATCGGCCAGGGCGAACAGGGGCTCGGGATTGCCGGGCCCGAAGGGCGCCAGGGTCGCGAACTCGCCCAGAAGCGTCCGGGCGCCTGGGCCCGGAGCGACCAGGGCGTCGATGTCCACGGCGTCGTCTTCGTTCGCCACGGCCATTTCGTCGGCGAGGCGGCGGCAAAGGAAGGCGCGCAGTTCGGGCAGCGCCGAGGGCCGCACGGTGAGGCCCGCCGCCATGGCGTGCCCGCCACCGGTCAGCAGGAGCCCCTCGTCGAAGGCGGCGTGGATCGCCCCGCCCAGATTGACCCCCGGCTGGGAGCGGCCAGAACCCTTGCCGATGTCGGCGGCCCGGTCCAGCCCGACCACCACCACGGGCTTTCGGTAGCGCTCGCGAAGGCGGCTGGCGACGATTCCGATCACGCCGGGGTGCCAGCCTTCCTTCGCCACCACGATCACCGGCGCGGCGGGATCGAAATTGCTGTCGCGGTCGATCGCCAGGATGGCTTGCTCGACGATCTGGCGTTCGACGTCCTTGCGCTCGGCATTCAGGGCGTCGAGCTGGCGGGCGAGATCGGCGGCTTCATCGGGATCGTCGGTGGCGAGCAGCCGCGCGCCCAAATCGGAGCGGCCGATGCGCCCGCCGGCGTTGATCCGAGGGCCCAGGATGAACCCGGCCTCGAAGACGCCCGCGGTGGTCGCCTTCGCGCCGGCCACCCGCATCAGGGCCGCGAGGCCGGGATTGGCCCAATCCGACATCACCTTGAGTCCCAGCGCGGCCAGGGCGCGATTGAAGCCTATCAGTTGGGTCACGTCGCAGATGGCCCCCATGGCGGCCAGGTCGAGCCAGCGGCGGAGATCCGGCTCCGCCAGGGTGGCGAACAGGCCCCGTAGCCTCGCCTCGCGATTGAGGGCGGCCAGAAGGACGAACGTGACCCCCGCCGCGGCCAGCATCCCCTGCCCCGAGGCGCAGTCGGGCCGGTTCGGGTTGACCAGGGCCGCGACAGTCGGCGGAATCGCGCGCATGAGGTGGTGGTCGATGACCACGACATCCAGGCCGATCTCGCTGGCGGCCGCGATGGCGTCATAGGCGGCCGCCCCGCAATCGACCGTGATCACCAGCTCCGTCCCTTGCGCGCGCAGGCGGTGGAACGCCGCCGGGCTGGGGCCATAGCCTTCCGTCAGGCGATCGGGGACATAGATCGGCAGCTCCTTGCCCATGTGCCGGAACCAGCGGACGAGCTGAGCCGCGCTGGAGGCCCCATCGACGTCGTAGTCGGCGAAGACGGTCGTGGGCCGGTCCGATTGCACGGCGTCCACCAGCAGGCTCGCGGCGCGGTCCATGTCGGCGAAACTCGAAGGGTCGGGAAAAAGCGCCTTGAGGGTCGGGCGCAGAAAGTCTTCGCCACCGCCCGCCTCTATCCCTCGTGACGCGAGGGCTCGCGCCAGGGGTTCCGAAAGCCCGAACCTGGCCTGATGATCACGCGTCACCGCCGGATCGGCCACGCGTTCGCGCCAGCGACGGCCGGTGAGGGAAGCCGAGACGCCCAGAAATCCGGCCTGGCTTTCCGCGCGGGCGAGCGTCACAGGCGCCGCTTCATCCGCACTTCGCGAACGGTCCTGGTCGAGGAGTTCATCACCAGCGTATGGGTGTGGACGAAGCCGTCCGCTTGCCACACCCCGTCCAGGAGGTCGCCGTGGGTAACACCGGTGGCGACGAAGATGGCGTCGGCGCGGACCATCTCATGCAGGTCATAGGTCTTGTCCAGATCGGTGATGCCGTGGGCGCGGGCGCGCGCCTTTTCATCGGCGTTGCGGAACACCAGGCGGCCCTGGAACTGGCCCCCGACGCATTTGAGCGCCGCGCAGGCGAGAACCCCCTCGGGCGCGCCGCCCTGGCCCAGGTAGAGGTCCACCCCCGTCTCGGGATCGGCCGTGTTCATCACCCCCGCCACGTCACCGTCGGTGATCAGATAGACCCGGGCGCCCGCCGCGCGCGCGGAGGCGATGATCTCGGCGTGGCGGGGGCGGTCGAGGACGCAGACGGTGATTTCCGATACCGGGACGCCCTTGGCCGCCGCCAGGGCCCGGGCGTTGTCGGCCGCCGAGCGGCTCAGGTCGAGCACGCCGGCGGGATATCCGGGGCCGCAGGCGATCTTGTCCATATAGGTGTCGGGGGCGTTGAGCAGGGTCCCCTCCGGCGCCCAGGCCATCACCGCCAGGGCGTTGGCCATCGCCTTGGCGGTCAGGGTGGTGCCCTCCAGGGGGTCCAGGGCGATGTCGATGCGCGGGCCTTTCCCCCGCCCGACCTTCTCGCCGATATAGAGCATCGGCGCCTCGTCGCGCTCGCCTTCGCCGATCACGATCACGCCTTGGATGGGAAGTTCATTGAGGGCGGTCCGCATGGCGTCCACGGCGGCCTGGTCGGCCGCCTTTTCGTCGCCCCGGCCCACCTGCGCCCAGGCGGCGATGGCCGCCGCCTCGGTGACGCGGACCGCCTCCATCACCAGGGCGCGATCCAGAACCTGCGATGTCATCAAGCTCTCCTAAAGACTGGCCGCCGATGATCGGCGGCGCTTTTTTTCAGATCCGCGCGATGCGGATCAGGCGCGGCGGCGCCAGCAGCGCCGGCAGGGCGGCCATCCGCGCCGCCGCCTCGCTTAGCACCGATTCGGCGACGGCATGCGTGGTAAGCACGATCGGCACGCCCGCCGCGCCCTGCGTCGGCTCCTGCAGGAAGCTGTCGATGGAAACGCCCGCCTCGGCCAGGGTCTCGCTGATCGCGGCGATGACCCCCGGCTCGTCGCGCGCCATCAGGCGCAGATAGGCGCTTCCGACGCTTTGGGCGGCGTCCACCGCCGCGAAAGGCGCCAACCCGGCCGCCGCGCTTCGGAACACCGGGCGCGCCGCCCCGGTCATCACATCGGCGATGTCGGCGGCAACGGCGGCGGCGGTGGGCGCGCCCCCGGCGCCAGGTCCCTGGATGAAGATGCGGCCGATGCGCCTGCCCTCGATGAAGAGGGCGTTCAGCGCGCCGCCGACTCCCGCCAGGGGATGGTCCAGGGTGATCAGGGCCGGATGGACCCGCACCGCCACGCCGCCTAAGGATCGCGCCGCGGTGGCCACCAGCTTGATGCGATAGCCGAGCGCCTTGGCCAGGCGGATGTCCAGCGGTTCGATTGCCTCCACACCCTCGATCCGGGTCGAGGCGAAGGTGGGCGCGCGGCCAAAAGCCAGGGCCGCGAGGATGGTGATCTTGTGCCCGGCGTCGACGCCGCTCATGTCCAGGGTCGGATCGGCTTCGGCATAACCAAGGCGCTGGGCGTCGGCCAGGACCTCGGCCAAGGCGCGCCCGGACGCTTCCATCTCAGTGAGAAGAAAATTGGAGGTGCCGTTGAGGATGCCGGCCACAACCTCGACCTCGTCGCCAACCATCGCTTCGCGCAGCATCTTCACCGCCGGCGTCCCCCCCATGACGGCGGCTTCAAAGAGAAGGGGGGCGCCGGTCGACTCGGCGAGGGCGGCCAGCCGCAGGCCGTGCAAGGCGATCAGCGCCTTGTTGGCGGTCACCACCGGCTTTCCCGTGGCGAGGGCCGCCTCTACGGCCGCCTTGGCGGGCCCCTCCGCGCCGCCGATCAATTCGACGAAGACATCGTTGTCCGGCGAGGCCGCGAGGGCCACGGGATCATCGAACCAAGGCAGGCGCGAAATATCCGCCGGCCGCTGGCGCGATCGCGATCGCGCGCAGACCCCCGTCACCGTGGCCCTGGCGCCGGCGGGCGCGAAATCCGGGCGTTCGGCGAGAAAGGCGACGAGACCGGCCCCCACGGCGCCCAGGCCGGCGACGCCGATCCGCCATTCACTCCTGATCACGCCGAGGTTTCCGACCGCTCGAGGAACCGTTTCACGTTGCGCGCCGCCTGGCGGATGCGGTGTTCGTTCTCCACCAGCCCGATGCGCACGAAACCTTCTCCGCACTCGCCGAACGCCACGCCGGGCGAGACGGCCACGCTCGCCTTTTCGATCAGGCGTTTGGCGAACAGCATGGAGCCTCCCGCGAGATGCGCTTGCGGCACCGGGGCCCAGGCGAACATCGAGGCGGGCGGAGCGGGAATGTCCCAGCCGGCGCGGGCCATGGCCGAGATCAGGACATCGCGGCGTGAGCGGTAGGTCGCGCGGATCTCGGCGACGCAGTCCTGGGGCCCGCCCAGAGCCGCGGCCGCGGCGACCTGGATCGGGGTGAAGGCGCCGTAGTCGAGATAGGACTTCACCCGCGCCAGGGCGGCGCACATGCGGGCATTGCCCACCGCCATGCCGACGCGCCAGCCGGCCATGGCGTAGGTCTTGGACAGGGAATTGACCTCCACGGCGACGTCCCGGGCCCCATCCACCTGGAGGATGGAAGGCGGCGGATTGTCCTCGAAATAGATCTCGGAATAGGCGACGTCGGAGAGCACCAGAAGCTCATGTTTCTTGGCTAGAGCCACGACATCCTTATAGAAATCGAGTCCAACCCATTGCGCCGTCGGGTTCGAGGGATAGCTGACGACCACGGCCTTGGCGGCCGGGCCCGACTGGCGCGCCGCACGGCTGACGCCCGCCAGATAACCCTCGGGCGTCAGCGCCGGGACATGGCGGATGACCCCGCCGGCCATGATGAATCCATAGGCGTGGATCGGATAGGCCGGATTGGGGCAGACGATGACGTCTCCTGGAGCGGTGATGGCCTGGGCGAGGTTGGCGAAACCCTCCTTGGAGCCCAGGGTGGCGATCACCTCGGCGTCCGGATCGAGGATGACGCCGAACCGGCGGGCATAGTAGCCGGCCATCGCCCGCCGCAGGCCCACGATCCCCCTGGACGTCGAATAGCGCCCCGCCTTGGGATCGCGGGCGGCTTCGATCAGCTTGTCGACGATATGCCGGGGCGTGGGCATGTCCGGATTGCCCATGCCAAAATCGATGATGTCGGCGCCCTCTCGGCGCAACCGCGCCTTGAGGCGATTGACTTCCTCGAAAATGTAGGGCGGCAGGCGCGCGATGCGGTGGAATTCAGCCGTCATGGCGAGGTGGGCGGGCTGTCGCGCCCTAATGGGGCCGCGCCGGCGGCGTGGCGCGCGCCTTCGACGCCTTGACGAACGCCGCGGTGTCGGCCTGGCTGGGCGTGGTGATCGGCGGCGGGGGCGCGGCGTCTTGCCGCGCGCCGGCCGCGAAGGCCTCGGTGCCCGATACCGAGAAGGTGTCGGGCGCGGTCGTCCGGACCAGCCGGGCGCCGGCCAGCCGGGTCGCCACGACGTCGGCCTTGAACGCCGCGGCGTCGCGCACGTCCGTCGGGGCCTGCGGAATCGAGCAGAACGTCGGATAACCGTTCGGCCGCGTCTCCCGATCCGGCATCCCCGATTGCGGCGTCGCCGCGCCGCCGGCGCAGGAATTGGCCGCCGCCGAGGTCGCCGGCGCGGCCAGCGCCCCAAGGCCGACTCCCAGCCAAACGACGCTCGTCATTGAAAAATCGCGTGCGAGGGTTTTCATTGGTCCCGTGATCATAGGCCAGGGCCCCTCCAAGCGGAAGGGCGCGCGCCGGTCCGGCCCGGGAGAGATACATGACCAAAGCGAAAAAACCCCGGCGCGCGCCGCCCGTTCGGCCCAAGACCCCGGCCGGCGGGAAGACGAAGACGCGCGCCAAACCGGCGGTCTCGGCGACGTCGGAAAAGGTTGCGCGAGGCGATATCCGCGGGGGGACGCCCGCGCCCGCGGAAGCGCCCGTGCAGGGCGGATTCAACTTCCTTGCCGCCGATCAGCGTGACGCTCTCGAGCGACTCTCCCTCAATCTGGCCCGCGCGGCGATGACCGCCCAAGGCGCGATCGCGGAGGCCGCCTTGCGCCAGGCCGACCGGCCCGCCGCTCTGAGCGCCGATCCGTTTCATGTCGGGCCCGCGCTCGGCGAGGTCATGGGGCGTCTCGCCGGCCAGCCCGACCGCCTGATGCGCGCCCAGGCGGATCTCTACAGCCGCTATATGGACCTTTGGCGCGCGGCGGCGCGGGGGGTCGCCGGAGAGGCGCGCTTGCCGGTGGCGATCCCGGCCAAGGGCGACAAGCGCTTCACCGACCCCGACTGGAGCGACAATCCGGTCTTCGACGTCATCAAGCAATCCTATCTCATCACCTCGGGCTGGCTGAACGATCTGGTCGGCGGGGTCGAAGGGGTCGAGCCGCTGACCAAACGCCGGGTGGAGTTCTTCACCCGCATGCTCACCGACGCCTTTTCGCCGTCCAACTTTCTGCTCTCCAATCCCGCCGCCCTGCGCGAAGCCCTGCAAAGCGGCGGCGCGAGCCTGGCGCGGGGCATGGAGAATTTTGCCGCCGACCTCGAACGCGGCGGCGGCACGCTCTCGATCAGCCAGACCGACCTGGCCCAGTTCACGGTGGGCGAAAACGTCGCCACGGCGCCGGGCAAGGTGATTTTCCAGAACGACCTCATCCAGATCCTGCAGTTCGCGCCGGCCAGCAAGACCGTCGCCGAGATTCCCCTGCTGATCTTCCCGCCGTGGATCAACAAGTTCTATATTCTCGATCTGCGGCCCGAAAACTCGATGATCCGTTGGCTGACGGCCCAGGGCTTCAGCGTGTTCGTGACGTCGTGGGTCAACCCGAATGTCGAACTCGCCGCCAAGACCTTCGAGGACTATCTCGAACAAGGCATCTACACCGCCATCGAGGCGGTGACGCGGCAGGCGGGGGTGAAGACCGTCAACACGGTCGGCTATTGCATCGGCGGCACCCTGCTCTCCTGCGCCCTGGCCCACATGGCGGCGCGGGGGGACAAGCGGGTGGCCTCGGCCACCTTTTTCGCCGCCCAGCAGGACTTTTCCGAGGCCGGCGACCTCTTGATCTTCGCCAACGACGACTGGCTCGAGGATCTCGAAGCGCGGATGGACGCGGGCGGCGGGGTCCTGGCCGGCCAGACCATGGCCGACACCTTCAACGCCCTGCGCGGCAACGATCTGATCTGGTCGTTCTTCGTCAGCAACTATCTGATGGGCAAGGAGCCGAGGCCCTTCGACCTGCTGTTCTGGAATTCGGACCAGACAAGGATGCCCAAGACCCTGCACCTCTTCTATCTGCGCAAATTCTACAGCGAAAACGCTCTGGCCAAAGGGGACCTGGTTCTCGCCGGCGAGCGACTGGACCTCGGCAAGGTCAAGACGCCGATCTACGTCCAGTCGTCCAAGGAGGACCACATCGCCCCCGCCCGCTCCGTCTACAAGGGCGCCAGGCTGTTCGGCGGGCCAGTGACCTTCACCCTGGCCGGATCCGGCCACATCGCGGGGGTGATCAACGCCCCGGCGGCCAACAAATACCAGCACTGGACCAACGACGCCCTGCCAGGAACGTTGGACGAATGGATGGCCGGGGCGGTGGAGCATCCCGGTTCCTGGTGGCCGCATTGGTCCAAGTGGCTCAAGGCCAGATCCGGCCCGCAAGTCCCCGCCCGCGATCCGGCGAAGGGCCCTTTGAAGCCTCTCGAAGACGCGCCCGGCAGTTTCGTGAAGGTCCGGTCGTAGTAACGCCTGGATGTGGACTCGCCGGCGCCCCGCGAACTCGCTCAGGCGGGTGTGAACTTCAGCGCCACGCCGTTGTTGCAGTAGCGCAGGCCGGTGGGCTTTGGGCCGTCGTCGAAGATGTGGCCCTGATGGCCCAGGCACCGGGCGCAATGATACTCGGTGCGCAAGAAGCCGATGTCGAAGTCGCGCTTCTTGGCGACCGCGCCGGCGCTCACGGTGTAGAAACTCGGCCAGCCCGTGCCCGAATCGAACTTCCATTGGGATTTGAACAGCGGCAGGGTACAGCCCAGGCAAACGAAGATTGCCGCCCGATGTTCGTTGTTCAGCGGGCTGGTGAAGGGCGTCTCGGTGTCGGCGTGCCGCAGTACGCGATAGGATTCCGCAGGCAGGCGTTTCTTCCAATCCGCGTCGGTCAGCTTGCGCCAGGGAGACGCGGCGTAGGGATCGGCGGCCAAGGCCGCGACGGGCGGCGCGCAAGCGGCCAGGGACGCGGCGCCCAGGAGCAGGCGCCTGCGGGGAAGGGTGATGCTGAATGGGGTCACGCGACCTTTACGCGCCCGGCGGCCTTCCGGTTACCAAAATCCGGCCTCAACTGTTCGTGAACCAAAACGGCGTCACCGCTTGGAAAACTGGAAGCTGCGCCTGGCCTTGGCCTTGCCGTACTTCTTGCGCTCGACCACCCGGCTGTCGCGCGTGAGGAAACCGTGCGGCTTGAGCACGGCGCGCAGCCCCGGCTCATAGCAGGTCAGGGCCTTGGAAATCCCGTGGCGCACGGCCCCAGCCTGGCCCGAAAGGCCGGAGCCCTCCACCGTGGCGACGACGTCGAACTGGCCCAGGCGATCGGCGACTTGCAGCGGCTGGGCGATCATCATCCGAAGCACCGGCCTGGCGAAATAGGTTTCCTGGTCGCGGCCGTTGATCGTCACCTTGCCCTTGCCCGGCTTGATCCACACCCTGGCCACGGCGTTCTTGCGCTTGCCGGTGGCGTAGGCGCGGCCGTCCTTGTCGATCTGGGGCTCGCGCGGGGCCGGATCGGGGGCCGGATTGGAAGAGAGGCTCTGGAGCGCCTCGAGGCCGCGGGTGTCGCTCATCGTCATTGGCTGCGTCCTTGGCTTCGGGCGTTCTTGGCGTTGAGGGCCTTGAAGTCGATCGCTTCGGGGCTCTGGGCCTCATGAGGGTGTTCGGGGCTGCAATAGATGCGCAGGT
>JBBQGZ010000057.1:0-13864 GCA_038323535.1 Caulobacterales bacterium | reverse complement strand
TGGGTGGCGACCGGCAGCAGGGCGGTGAAGACCGCGCCGGCGGCCAGCAACGAAGACCACACGAAGGCGCTGCGGTGGGCGTCGGCGTAGCGGTCCGCCAGCTTGTCCGCCCAGGCGTAGCGGGATCGCAGGGCGGCGTTGATCCATGAGATGGCGGGGGTGGGCGCCGAACAGCCGGCGACCACCGGGTCGCCCAGGACCGGCCACTCGCTCCGGATCTGATCGACGAAGTCGGGCACCCGCAAAGGTGGAAGGCGCAGGCCTCCCCCGCCGAGGAAATCGCGGGAGAGCTTCCAGATGAAGGCGAGGTTCACCCTCGGCTTGCGTTCGGCCCCATAGTCTTCGAGATGCGCGCGGGTCGTGTCTTCGGTCGCCTCGGGGTCGGCCGGGGGGAGCCCGAGTTCGGCCTCGACCACCTCGGCGAGAGCCGCGCGCAGGCGCCGCTCGTCTTCCTCGGGCTCCGCCTCCATCGGGGCGGCGCAATTGCCCTCGGCGTCGACGCAGTCGAGATCCTCGCTCCGTTGCAAAAGCTTCCAGCCGTGCGGCGCGCGCGAATCGATCCACAGGGTCGGCACGCCAAGATCGATCGCCTGGCGCAGGGTATCCACCGTTCCCCCCGCGCCCCGGGACGCGCCGCCGTCCCACACCGCCACCAGCAGGTCCGACTGGTTGAGCACCACGCCCCCGGCGGCCTCATAGGCCTCGTCATGGCGGCTCCGGCGGCCATCCAGCTCGAACCGCGTCAACCCGGGGCCGGCCTCGGCGAGAAGGGCCTGGAACCGGGCCAGGGAGTCGCTTTCGAAGGAGTCGGCGGACTGGAAGTCCTGCTCGTACTCCCCCTGGGCGAAAGGCATGATGCAGCAGAGCTCATAGCCGAGGCGCAGGGCTTCCTCGGCGAACAGGCGGTCAGCCCCTTCCGCCAGAGGCGAATTGGCGCGCAGACGAGGCGTCTCGCCGGTCGCGTAGAAGCGGGCGTCTGGGCTCTTTTCGAACCTCGCCACGGCGTTGGCGACGGCTCCGAGCGCCTGGGCCAGCCGCGCCCGCACCGCCTCCAGCCCGCCGTTGTCCCGCGGCAGACGGTCCGGCCGATGGCCGACGACGCCGACCCGGAACACGATCGGCAGGCCGGGAGGGGAGGGGCGAGCGGCCCTCATGCCTGCCGCCGGCGGTGGGGCTTCGATGTGGAAATGCTGATGGCCGCCCCCAACCTTTAGGTGTTCGCCGGCGATCCTACCCCGGACGAAGCCGCGCTCGCCAGCGCGTTCGAGGGGCCGGGTTGAGTTGGGCCGGCCTTTGTGTTGTCCTTCGGTCCACCTCGGGGGACGAGGCCGATGGGCGACAGGCGCCGCTACTGGGCGTTTCTCAGTTACAGCCACACCGATCGCGCCTGGGCCGACCGGCTTCACCGCGGGCTGGAGACCTATGCGGTTCCCGGGCGGCTGGTGGGTCGCGGGACCCGAATGGGCCCCGCGCCCCGGCGATTCCAACCGGTCTTCCGCGACCGCGCGGAGCTGACGGCGGACGCCGATCTTCGCGCGCGGGTGCGCGACGCCCTCGAACAGTCGGCCTTCCTGATCGTGATCTGCTCGCCGGCGGCGGCGCGCTCGCCCTGGGTGGAGGACGAGATCGTCCGCTTCAAGATCCTGCACGGCGAGGCCCCGGTTCTGGCGATCATCGTCGCCGGCGCCCCGCGCGCCTCCTCGGTGCCGGGGCGGGAGGACCAGGAGTGTTTTCCCCCGGCCCTGCGGGTGCGCGTCGCCCCCGACGGCGCCCTCACCGGCGAGCGCGCCGACCCCATCGCCGCCGACGTGCGCCCCGGCGGCGACGGCCGCCGGCTGGCGATGCTCAAACTCCTGGCCCGGATGCTGGACGTGGGCCTGGACGACCTGGTCCAACGCGATCTCCAGCGCCGGCAGGGACGGCTCGCGGCCCTGGCCGGCGTCTCGATGGCCGGCGCCGTGGCCATGGGCGGCCTCGCCGCCTTCGCCCTGATCTCCCGCGACGAAGCCCGCTCCCAGCGAAGCCAGGCCGAGGGCCTGGTCGCTTTCATGCTCGGCGACCTGCGCAAGAAGCTGGAGCCTTTCGGGCGGTTGGATGTGCTCGACTCCGTCGGCACGCGGGCGATGAAATACTACAGCAGCCAGGAGCGCGGCGGGCTGGACGACAAGGCCCTGGGCCAGCGGGCGAGCGTCCTGCACCTCCTGGGCGACATCCAGGAGAAGCGGGGCAACTTGGCGGCTGCGCTGAAGGATTTCCAGCAAGCCTCCACCGACACCGCGTTGCTGTTGGCTAGAAAGCCGGGCGATGGCGAACGCATCTTCAATCACGCCCAGAGCGTCTTCTACGTCGGCGATGTCGCCTATCAGCGTGGGGAGAGCCAGAGAGCGCTGAGGCAATTCCTCGAATACAAACGCCTCGCCGAGCGGTTGGTCGCGATCGATCCGGCCAACGCCGATTGGCAAGGCGAGATCGCCTACGCCAATTCGAATCTCGGAACCGCCCTTCTGACCGAGAATAGGGCCGAGGAGGCTCTGGCGGCGTTCCGGCGCGCCATCGCGATCGACCAGATGCTAGCGCTCAAATCTCCTCGCGACCGTGAACGTCGCATGAACTTGGCTCAAGCCTTCGCATGGGCCTCGGACGCGGAAGCGGCCGCCGGGCGGGACGATCCAGCGCTCAAGGATCGTCTGGCGGAGCGAAGCATCTATGACGTGCTTCTCGGCGAAGACCCGAACGACAACGCCGCGAGCGAGGATTTAGTCGTAAACCGGGTGACGATCGGCGGCTTGCTAATGAGGGCCGGACGCTCCTCCCCGGCCATCTCCGAGTTCGAGACATCCGCGCGCGAGGCGGAGCGCCTGAAGGCCATCGACCCCGCCAACACGAGATATCAGCTGCATGCTGCCACGGCGTTCACGGCTTTGGGCCGAGCGCTCCTCGTCCGACACTCTCTGCCCGCCGCGGCCATGGCCGCCGACCACGCGCAAACCCTGAATGAAACGTTGGTGGCCAAGGATCCGACAGTCGACGAATGGCGAGGCGTGCGGCTCGGGTCGGTAAGGTTGCTTCGGATCAAGATTTCCGCTGAGGCCGCGCGGAGCCCCAGCGCCTGCCGTCGCGCCCTGGCGCCTGCGGTCGAGGAGGCGCAACGGCTCGATCGGCTATCGATCGATCGGCCGCGCGACGAGCCGCTCGCGCTTGCCGCGGCGGAGGCGAGCCTGCTCAGCGGCGACTATCAAGCCATCTCGGCGCGAATTGATGGAGCGCGCGCTGCCTGGGCGAAAGCGCTGGCGATCATTCGCGACGTCGTGAGCCATGGGTCCGCGCAATCCAACGACCGTGGCCGCGCGGTTCGCGCTCAAGTCCATTACCGAGCGAACCAATTGGCGGTGGCAACCGTCGCGGCCAGTCGTGCAGACCGATGTCCATATGACTACGCTTGGTGAGGGTCAGAATAGGCCCCGATTTCAGAGGGAGAAACGCGATGCCTATCTTAGCACCTCCGGCAATACATGCCGAACCTTGCGTCCACAAGGACCTTCGCGTGGGAATAGAAATTAGTGATGCCTGGACGCAGGAAGGCCTTTTCCACAAAGCATCGGCCTCATTCAACCAACTCCCTGGCGAAGACTACGACGAAAACATCACTGTAAGACACAATGGCCACATTTATCTTGACAAAATTACAGGATGTATAGTTATACATTTCAAGATAGTGTCTGATAAAACAGTCCATAATTTTGCCTTTGACGAAAAAAGGCCTCCAATTGACGGCGACTCCGAATTTGGCCCACCCGAAAAGGACGATAGAACGACAGGCTATCCTTCATTCAAATTCAGATATGGGCATCAAAGTAGTAAAGATGTCCATACGTATAAACTATTTGCAATTAGCGCGGTAAACCAAAAGTTTTACAATATCGATCCAGCTGTGCATAATAACGGCCCCCCCCCGAATATTACGCTTCCGATCGAAAAAGCGCTAGCGGCAATCCTTGTTATATTGGCCGTCGGATTTGGATTGAGGTCTCTGAGCCGCAGGAAGGGAATAGCGGAGTTTTCTTTCTGGGTCCTGCTGGTGGCTGTCCTCGCATGGACGGTTCTGATGTAGATCTTCACCGTCCGCGCAGAAGGCGGAGGCGATGGGAAAGTCCAACGTACGCTATTGGTAATCTGGACGGTGCGAGGTTCCTTTAGCCGCTCCTCAAGCCCCTTCCCCCGCGCCCCCGCCCCCGCTATACCCGGCCCGCAAAACGGAGAGTCTCATGGAGATTCGCGAAGGGCTCACCTTCGACGATGTTTTGCTCGAACCCGGCCCCTCCGAGGTGATGCCGACCCAGGTGAGCACCGCCACCCGGTTCACCCGCGAGATCCGCCTCAATATCCCCCTGGTGTCGGCGGCCATGGACACGGTCACCGACAGCCGGCTGGCCATCGCCATGGCCCAGTCGGGAGGCCTGGGAGTCCTGCACCGCAACCTCTCGGTGGAGGAACAGGCCGATCAGGTGCGGGAGGTCAAGCGCTACGAGAGCGGCATGGTGATCAACCCGCTCACCGTCCATCCGGGCACCCTGCTCAAGGAGATCCGCGAGATCAAGGCGCGGCGGCGGATTTCTGGCTTCCCGGTGGTCGAGCCGGGGACTGGCCGGCTGGTCGGCATTCTCACCAACCGCGACATGCGCTTCGAGCGCTCCGACGCGGCCCCGGCCTCGGCCCTGATGACCCGCGAAGGCCTGGTCACGGTCAGGGAAGGGGTCGGCCAGGACGAGGCCCGCGCGCTCCTCAGCCGCCACAAGATCGAACGCCTGATCGTGGTCGACGACGACTATCGCGCCGTCGGCCTGATCACGGTCAAGGACATGGAGAAGGCCGAGGCCCACCCGCACGCCGCCAAGGATTCCCAAGGCCGGCTGCTGGTCGGCGCCGCCTCGGGCGTGGGCGACGCCGGTTTCGAACGCTCCTTGGCCCTGATCGACGCCGGGGTCGACGCGGTGGTGATCGACACCGCCCACGGCCATTCCATGCAGGTCGTCGACGCGGTGCGCCGCCTGTCGCGGGAGACCAACCGGGTCCAGATCGTGGCCGGCAATGTCGCCACCTATGAGGGCGCCCGGGCCCTGATCGACGCCGGGGCCGACGCGGTCAAGGTCGGCATCGGGCCGGGCTCGATCTGCACCACCCGGGTGGTGAGCGGGGTGGGCGTGCCGCAGTTCACCGCCGTCGCCGAGGCGGTGCGGGCGGTCGAAGGGTCCGGCGCGCCTGTGATCGCCGACGGCGGCATCCGCTTTTCCGGGGATCTCGCCAAGGCGATCGGGGTGGGCGCCTCTAGCGCCATGATGGGCTCGATGTTCGCCGGCACCGACGAGGCGCCCGGCGAGGTCTTCCTCTACCAGGGCCGGTCCTACAAATCCTATCGCGGCATGGGCTCGCTGGGCGCGATGGCCCGCGGCTCGGCGGATCGCTACTTCCAGAAGGAGGTGGAGGACGCCCTCAAGCTGATCCCCGAGGGCATCGAGGGCCAGACGCCCTACAAGGGGCCGATTCAACCGGTCATCCACCAGCTCGTCGGGGGCCTGCGCGCGGCGATGGGCTATGTCGGCGCCGCGGACATTCCCGCCTTCCAGGCCCGGGCCCGGTTCGTCCGCATCACCGGCGCGGGGCATCGCGAGAGCCACGTCCACGACGTCATGATCACCCGCGAGGCGCCCAACTACCCCAGCGCGGTCTAGGGGGCGGTGCGCGACGGCGGCCGCCTCGCCGCGGCGATCGCGGTGCTGGGCGAGATCGAGGCGCGCCACAAGCCCGCGCGCCTGGCCCTGAAAGCCTGGGGCGAAAGCGCCCGCTACGCCGGGGCCAAGGACCGGGCCTTCGTCTCGGGCCTGGTGCTCGACGTCCTGCGCCGGCGCCGCTCGCTCGCCTGGCGGATGGGGGAGGATACCGACCGGGCGCGGGCGCTGGCGGCCCTGCACTTCGTCTGGGACTGGCCGCTGGACCGGATCGCGGCGGCCTGCGAGGCGGACCATGGGCCGGGATCGCTGCTGGAGGCCGAGCGGAGCCGGCTCGCCGTGGCGGAGCCGATGGGCGCCGCCCTGGCCGCCGTCGCGGGGGACTATCCCGACTGGCTCGATCCGCACATGGGCCGGATGTTCGGCGAGGCCCGCGCGGACGAGGGCCGGGCGCTGGCGGCCCGCGCCCCGCTCGATCTGCGCGTCAACACCCTCAAGACCGATGTCGCCCACGTGCTCAAAGCCCTCGCCCCCTTCCACGCCGCTCCCGCCGGTTTCCTCGACACCGCCCTGCGCATCGACGCTCCCGCCGCCGGGGAGCGGTCCGCGGCGGTGGAGGTCGCGCCCGCCTTCGGCAAGGGCTGGTTCGAGGTCCAGGACCTGGGCTCCCAGATCGCCGCCGCCGTGGCCGGCGAGATCAGGGGCAAACAGGTGCTCGATTTCTGCGCCGGCGGCGGCGGCAAGACCCTGGCTTTGGCGGCGGCGATGGGGAACACCGGCCAGCTCTACGCCCATGACGCCGACGCCCGGCGCCTCGCCGACACCGTCCGCCGCGCCCAGCGGGCCGGGGTGCGCAACCTCCAGGTCCGCTCCCCGATCGCACCGAATGCCCTCGCGGGCCTGGAAGGCCGGATGGACCTGGTGTTCGCCGACGCTCCCTGCTCCGGATCGGGAATCTGGCGGCGCCACCCCGACGCCAAATGGCGCCTCAGCCCCGAGCAGCTCGCCCGCCGCATCGCCGAGCAGGACGCGGTGCTCGCCGGCGCCGCGCCGTTCGTCAAACCCGGCGGCCGGCTGGTTTACGTCACCTGTTCTCTCTTCGCCGACGAAAACGAGGACCGGGTGGCCGCCTTCCTCGCTCGCGCGCCCGAGTTCTCCGTCCAGCCGGCGCGCGGGGCGGCGGACGCCTTCCTGACCTCCGAAGGCTATCTGCGCCTGACGCCCCGCACCGCTGGCACGGACGGGTTCTTCGTGGCGGTGTTGGAGCGGGGACCAAACACCTAGTTCCACCCCCCTTTTGGACGCCGCCTTGCGCCGCGCCACCCCGCGTCTCTTCGCGGGGGAGGGACCCCAAAGGGTGGAGGGGGCGGGGCAGGGCTCGGAGCCATCCGTTGGACACCCGAGGAATCTCTGCTCAGATCGCGTCGATAGACCATCCTTCGGCTTTGAACCGTGCTTCCCAGTTTACATTGAGTTCGGTGGTCTGGCGTTCGACCGGTGGAAGCATGAGACGGGGCGCTATCGGCGGACCGTGGATGTCCAGGTAGTCGGCGACGCGCGCCATGGCGCCGGGAATATCGAGGATCATGTCCTCATAGATAACGCGATGAGGCTCGATATTATGAGCGGTGAAAAACTGCTCCCACTCGGTGTTGATGATCTGTCGTCTGCGGACCATGGCGGCGATCTTGCGGCCGTCGAAATCATCGTCGGTCAGAATGCGCCGCGGCTCCGTGGTCGCCCTGTAGGCGCCAGTGTAAGAAGCGATGCACTGGGAGATCGCCTGCTTGAGGCTGTCATTGCGCTTGAGGAACACGAACCGCCAGTCGGCGAGATGAGTTGGAATTTCGCCGGCCAGTTCCAGAGGCGCCAAAATATGGATCCCGCCTTTGACGCCGAACACCCCGTTCTGGGCCAGCCGCCCCAATACCGTGGTGCAGTAGCTCTCCAAGTTTTGTATTCCCCGTCGACGCAACAAGGTGGAAATGCGTTTCCCATCGAAAGCCTCCCGCACCGCCGCGCCGTAGTCGGCGAGGCCCGCACAGAGCAAGTGGCTTCCCGATCGAGCCGAACAGGCCACCAAAAAGCGCGTTTTGAGCGTCCTGAACGGCGAGGCGCGAAAGCTCACGTCGCAGAGGTCCGCGAGTTCTCGTTTTATCCGTTCCACGTGTTTTTCGTAGCAAGGTTCATCCTGTTCCATGGCGTCGGGTAGGATCGGCGCCCAGAGGAGTCAACGATCCAGCCCCGCCGCAATGGCGCCGGCCCAAGAGCGGCTCTCAACGGCGCCGGCGCTTCCACGCGAGCGCCAGGGGCGCCGGTCCGACCGTCGACCTCGTGGCGTGACCCCGTCCCGAATCTTCTTTAACCAGCCGCCATGACCATGCCCCGCCACGAGCGCGTCCTGATCGTCGATTTCGGCAGCCAGGTGACCCAGCTGATCGCCCGGCGGCTGCGCGAGAGCGGGGTCTATTGCGAGATCCACCCGTTCGACCGGGTCGAGGCGATGCTCGACGCCTTCGCCCCGGCGGCGGTGATCCTCTCGGGCGGGCCGGCCAGTGTGCACGAGGCCCATAGCCCCGCCGCGCCGGGCCGGCTCTTCGACCTTGGGGTCCCGGTCCTGGGCATCTGCTATGGCGAAATGACCCTCGCCGCCCAGTTGGGTGGGACGGTGGAGGGCGGTCACGCCCGCGAGTTCGGCCGGGCCGAGATCCGCATCGAGCGCGCCTCACCCCTGCTGGAGGGCCTGGGCGACGTCGGCGACACCCAGAGCGTGTGGATGAGCCACGGCGACGAGATCACCGCCATGCCGCCGGGCTTCGAGGTGGTTGCGACCTCGGCCGGATCGCCCTTCGCGGTGATCGCCGACGAAGCCCGGCGGCTCTACGGCGTGCAGTTCCACCCCGAGGTCGCCCACACCCCCGGGGGCGGCGCCATCCTGCGCAACTTCACCCATCGCATCGCCGGGCTCACCGGCGACTGGACCATGGCCGCCTTCCGCGCCGAACAGGCAGCCCGCATCCGCGCCCAGGTGGGGCGGGGAAGGGTGATCTGCGGCCTCTCCGGCGGGGTCGACTCCTCGGTGGCGGCGGTGCTGATCCACGAAGCGATCGGCGAGCAGCTCACCTGCGTCTTCGTCGACACCGGGCTCCTGAGGCTGAACGAAGCGCGCGAGGTCGTCCAGCTGTTCAGGGATCACTACAACATTCCCCTGATCCATGTTGACGCCACTAAAGAATTCCTTAGCGCTCTGGCTGGGATCTCGGAGCCCGAAGCGAAGCGCAAGGCCATCGGGCGCGTGTTCATGGATATCTTCGATCGCGAGGCCGGCAAAATCGAGGGCACGGCCTTCCTCGCCCAGGGCACCCTCTATCCGGACGTGATCGAGAGTGTCTCCGCCGCCGGCGGCCCCTCGGCGGTGATCAAGAGCCACCACAATGTCGGAGGCCTGCCCGAGCATATGAAACTCGCGCTGATCGAGCCCTTGCGCGAACTCTTCAAGGACGAGGTGAGGGCGCTGGGCGTGGAACTCGGCCTGCCGCCGGCCTTCGTCGGGCGCCACCCCTTCCCCGGCCCGGGCCTGGCCATCCGCATCCCGGGCGAGGTCACGGCCGAGAAGATCGCTATCCTGCAACAGGCCGACGCCGTCTTTCTGGACGAGATCCGAGCGGCCGGCCTCTACGACGTCATCTGGCAGGCCTTCGCCGTCCTCCTGCCGGTCAAGAGCGTCGGGGTGATGGGCGATGCGCGCACCTACGAAAACGTCCTGGCCCTGCGCGCCGTCACCTCCACCGACGGCATGACCGCCGACGTGTTCGAATTCCCCTGGGACGTGCTCACGCGCGCGGCGACGCGGATCGTCAATGAGGTGCGGGGGGTGAACCGCGTGGTCTACGACGTGACGAGCAAGCCGCCGGGGACGATCGAGTGGGAGTGACTGGATACCCTCGGCGGCAATCGCGACCCCTGACCTGGACGCGGCCATTCGCGCCCCGCGCCTCAACCGGCGAAAAAAATTTCGCAGGACGATGTCGATTTCCGAAACCCCGTTCGTCGTTCCTGTGCCAGGCCGGTGAGGCCGGCTCAAACAAGGAGACAGACGATGCGTGTGATGGTGTTGGTGAAGGCGACCGACGACAGCGAAAAGGGCGCTCCCCCTAAGCCCGAGATGTTCGAGGCGATGGGCAGATTCAATGAAGAGTTGGTCAACGCCGGCGTCCTGCTCGCCGCCGACGGCCTTACGCCCTCCTCAAAGGGCAAGCGTATCGCGTTCGATGGCGCCAGCCGCGCCGTCATCGACGGGCCGTTCGCCGAGACCCGCGAGCTGGTCGCCGGCTTCTGGCTCTGGGAAGTCAAGGACATGGACGAGGCGGTCGCCTGGGTGAAGCGCTGCCCCAATCCCATGCCGGGACCGAGCGAGATCGAAATCCGGCCGCTGTTCGAGATGGCTGACTTCGAGGAGAGCTTTACGCCGGAGGCCAAGGAAATCCGTGGCCGCATGCGCGAGAAGCTCAGCGGCGCTCTTGGCCCGGCTGGCGCTTTCGGCGGTCTCGGAACCTGAGCCTGTCGGCCGCGGCCTGCTTGCCTCCCTTATGGCTCTGGCCGACAAGGCGGCATGAGTGCAGGCGAGACGCGCCAGGCGATCGAAGCGGTTTTCCGCATAGAACGGGCCAGGCTCATCGCGGGTCTGGCCCGTGTCGTGCGCAATGTCGACCTTGCGGAGGAACTGGCGCAGGACGCCCTGGTCATTGCTTTGTCCGAATGGGCGAGGACCGGCGTTCCGGCCAATCCCGGCGCTTGGCTGATGACGGCCGCCAAACGCCGCGCCATCGACGCGATCCGTCGCGACAGGATGCGCGAGCGCAAGCATCAGGAGATCGCGCGGGAGCAGGACGGCGCGATCGACGGCACGGCCGAGGTGATCGAAGAGGCCATTGACGACGATCTTGGCGACGAGTTGCTAGGCCTCATTTTCACGGCCTGCCACCCCGTTCTATCGGCCGACGCCCGCGCGGCGCTCACGCTGCGTGTCATCGGCGGTCTGACGACGGACGAGATCGCCCGTGCTTTCCTGTCGAGCGAGGCGACGATCGCCCAGCGCATCGTCCGCGCGAAGAAGACGATCGGAAACGCCGGCCTGCGCTTCGAGGCGCCGCGCGGCGCCGAACGCGCGGCGCGGCTCTCCTCGGTGCTGGAGGTCATCTACCTCATCTTCAATGAAGGCTATGCCGCCACCGCGGGCGACGACCTTGTCCGGCCGAGCCTGTGCCTGGAGGCTGGGCGGCTGGGCCGCATGCTGGCGGGGCTGATGCCCGAGGATGCCGAAGTGTTCGGCCTGCTGGCCCTGATGGAAATCCAGGCATCGCGCCTGCCGGCGCGCATCGGGCCGGACGGCGCCCTCTTGACCCTGACCGAGCAGAATCGCGCACGCTGGGACCAGCTGCTGATCCGCCGAGGCCTTGACGCGCTGGCCCGGGCCGAAGCTCTCGGGGGCGATGGCCCCTACGCGTTGCAAGCCGCGCTTGCAGCCTGCCATGCGCGCGCGCGCAGTGCGGCCGATACCGACTGGCGCCGCATCGCGGCGCTCTACGACCGGCTGCGAGCCGTGATGCCCTCGCCGGTGGTCGATCTCAATCGAGCGGTCGCCCACAGCATGGCCTTCGGGCCCGAAGCGGGCCTGCGGCTGGTAGGCGAGATTGCCGACGACGCAGCCCTGCGCAACTATGCGCCATTGCCGGCGGCGAGGGGCGACTTTCTGTTTCGGGCTGGACGACTCGCCGAGGCCCGTTCCGAATTCGAGGCGGCGGCCAAGCTCACCCGCAACGTGCGGGAAGCGGCCTTTCTCCTCGCCCGCGCGGACGCTTGTGATTGACAGCATCGATCTCTGTGTCTGAAGCGCCGCTCGGCGAGACCGAGAGCCGCATATGCTTGATGGTCGTTAGCGTCGTTACAATTCAGCGATTGCTGGCCCGTTGCTATAGCCTGAGATGGACGCCTTCCAGCTCGAGCGTCTCACTTTCGCGGCGGAACCGCCGGGCGCGGAGAAACCACCAGTTTGCCGCCGGCCGCCCTACTCCCGGTTCAACTCGGTGGCCACGCGCTTGTCGACGGCGACGAAGCCGATGACGGCGCCGATCGCTCCCCACAACTCTCCGCTCGATACGTGACCGAAAAGCGTCACCGAAAATCCCTTGCTCAACGCATAGGCCACAACAAGAAGCACGACAGCGACAAGGGACACGACGAGCCTTTGCGCGCCCGCCGCCCAGAACACGGCGAACTTCAGCGCGCCGGCCGCCACCACGGCGAGGCACGATGCGACGAGCGCGCAAGCGGCGGCGCCCATCCCCGCGGCATGGGCGACCGACACCGAAATGGAAACGCTGAATGCGACATAGGCCGCCATCATCCACGGCATTGCGCTCCCCCTGCTCCCAAGCGCGAGATCCTGCAATCACAGGATGTCGGCGATCAACCTGAATTTTCGCTCGTCCGATCATGGGCGAATTTGTAAACCGTCCCTGCCTTGCCCGCGGTTGACTCATATATCTGACCGGTTATATGTTTCATAAATAGCCAACGGGTTATCGATTGCGATGCCACAGCCCCATGACATTCTTTTCAGATCATTGGCCGATCCGACCCGTCGGGCCATCTTCGAGCGATTGTGCCGCGACGGAGACCAGACGGTCGGGGCCCTGACGGCTCGGGCCGGGGTCTCGCAACCGGCCGTCTCAAAGCATCTCGGGGTCCTGAAGCGGGCCGGGCTGGTGCGCGACCGCCACGAAGGTCGCCAGACGCACTATAGTGCTCGGCTCGGCGCCTTGGCCCCGCTGATCGACTGGACAAGCCAGATGGCCGGCTTCTGGCAAAGCCGGTTCGACCACCTCGAAGATCTGCTCAAAAGGATGGACCAATGAACGAAATGTCGACCGAAACGCTCTCCGTCGTTGTCGAAAGGGAGGCGCCTTTCCCGCCGGAAAAGATCTGGCGCGCGCTCACCCAGCCAAACCTGATCGAGGAGTGGCTGATGAAGAACGACTTCAAGCCTGTCGTGGGCCACCGTTTCAGTCTTCGCGCGGACTGGGGCGTTGTCGACTGCCAGGTCCTGGCGGTCGAGCCGAACAAAACGCTGTCTTACACGTGGGCGGCCTTTGGTCTCGAGAGTGTCGTGACTTGGACTCTCACCCCTACGACCACGGGGACCGACCTGCGCGTGGAGCAGTCGGGTTTCCGGCCGGATCAGCCGCAGGTCTACCAGGGCGCCAAGGGCGGGTGGCAGCGGTTCTTTGCGGCCCTGGAGCAGGTCTTGGCGGGGATCGGCTGAAGCTCTTCGGAACGAGTCAGAACTGGCGGATGATTGGTGATCGGCGCCTTCGCAAGATAGAAAACAGCCGAATGAGGTGCAAACAATAATGAAAAAGAGCGCAACGACCACGGGCGAATCCCCGTCTCGGCTGATCGACGCGAGGATCAAGGACCTGGACGACTGGAGGGGCAAGACGCTCTCCCATGTCCGCGCTCTCATCAAGCAGGCCGACCCCGAAGTGGTCGAGGCGTGGAAGTGGCGGGGGGTTCCGGTGTGGGAGCACGCCGGGATCATCTGCACCGGTGAGACGTACAAGGCCGTCGTGAAGCTGACTTTCGCCAAGGGCGCCTCGCTCGAGGACCCTTCGGGCCTCTTCAACTCCAGCCTCGAAGGCAATACCAGGCGCGCCATCGATTTGCATGAGGGTGGTGAAATAGACGAGGGCGCCTTCAAGGCGCTCATACGCGCCGCCGCGGCCCTGAACAGGTCATCGGCCCGATAGTCGAATCCGGCGCCTCACGCGTTGGCGCCCATCCTCCCCGGCGCGCCTACCGCCCCAACGACGCTTCGGGTTCGAACAGCGCGCCGGCGACCTTGCCGGCGTCATAGGCGTCGCCGTGCACCAGGCGGCGTGAAGTGGCCGTCCGGATGGTGAACTGAATTCCGAGCCTCTCCAGCTCCTCGTCCACGACCAAGTGCTTGACGGCCACGAGGTCAAAGCCGGTCGTCGTCCCCCTGGCCGCCCGGCGGGCGTTCTTGAGTTTGCCCAGCTTGCCGCCGACGCCGTTGGCCATCCCGATCTAGAAGGAATTGACCGCCGCGCGGCGGTCGC
>JBBQGZ010000056.1:0-14021 GCA_038323535.1 Caulobacterales bacterium | reverse complement strand
GGGCGTTCCGGCCGCCACGGGCATCCGCCTCTTGCTTCCCTATCGCCCACCCTATGACTGGCCCTCGATGATCGGTTTCCTCGCCGCCCGCGCGATCACCGGCGTCGAGGTCGTGGCCGGCGGAGTCTATCGCCGGGTCATCGATCTTGGCGGGGCGACCGGCTGGGTCGAGGTCGCCGACGCGCCGGATCGGTCGGCGCTGCGGGTCACGGTGCGCTTCCCGCGCCTCGAAGCCCTGCCGGAGATCATCGCGCGCATCCGCCGGGTGTTCGACCTCGGCGCCGATCCGGCGGCGATCGTCGCGGAACTTTCCCGCGACCCCGCCCTCGCGCCGCTCGTCGCGGCCCGGCCGGGGCTTCGCGTCCCCGGGGCCTGGGACGGCTTCGAGATCGCCGTGCGCGCGATCCTGGGTCAGCAGATCACCGTGGCGGCGGCCCGGGGCCTGGCCGGAAAGCTCGCGGCCGCGTTCGGCGAACCCGTCGTCGCCGAAGCCGCCGCGGAAGGGTTGACCCACGCCTTTCCGCGTCCCGAGCGTTTCGACATCGACGGCGTCGCCGCACTCGGCATGCCCAGAGCCCGAGTCGCCGCCCTCGCGGGCCTGGCCGCCGCCCAGCTCGACGACCCGCGCCTGTTCGACCCGCGGGCGGATCTAGACGCGGCCGTGTCGCGGCTGCGCGCCCTGCCGGGCGTCGGGGAATGGACCGCCCAATATATCGCCATGCGCGCGCTGCGCGAGAACGACGCATTCTTGGCCGGCGACGTCGCCCTGCAACGGGTGCTCGCAAAGGACGGTCGGCGGCCGACCGCCAAGGAACTCCTCGCCCGCGCCGAAAGCTGGCGGCCGTGGCGGGCCTATGCGGTGCTGCACCTGTGGGCGGCGGACGCCGCGGGCCAGACGATTTCACCAGACCAGGAGAAGACCCATGCGATTGCGGCTTGAGCGGCGGTCATCGCCGATCGGAACCATGCTGCTCGTCGGCGACGACGACGGGGCGTTGCGGGCGCTCGATTTCGAAGACCACGAGGCGCGCCTGCATCGGCTGCTCGCCCGGCACTACCCCGGCCACGCGCTGGCGGAGGCTCCAGCGCCGGCGTCGGCGGCGCGGGCGCTCGACGCCTATTTCGAGGGTGATCTCGCCGCCCTCGCGGGTGTCCTGGTCGCCACCGGCGGCACGGCGTTTCAGCGCGAGGTGTGGGCGGCGCTGCGCGAAATCCCGGCCGGCGCCACAACGAGCTACGGCGAACTGGCGGCGAAGATCGGGCGTCCCGCCGCATGCCGGGCGGTCGGGCTCGCCAACGGGGCCAATCCGGTGGGAATCGTCGTTCCCTGCCACCGGGTCATCGGCGCGAGCGGCGCCCTGACCGGCTACGGCGGCGGCCTGCCGCGCAAGCAATGGCTGCTCGATCATGAACGGCGCCACGCCGGGGGCGCGTCCCTGGCCGCGTGAGGCCTTCCGCCTATGCTGCCGACCACACCGCCAGCTCGTTGCCGGACGGGTCGCGAAAGTGGAACCGCCGGCCGCCGGGAAAGGCGAAGATCGGCCTAACGACGACCCCGCCGGCGACCGCCACCTTGGCTTCCATCGCCTCGAGATCATGGGCGTAGAGCACGACCAGGGGCTTGGCGGGCGCTTCGGCCGCATCCGCGCTGAAGCCGCCGTCCGTCCCCTGGCCCTCGAACGCGGCATAGCTTGGGCCATAGTCCGTGAAGGTCCAGTCGAAAGCCGTGGCATAGAAGGCCTTGGTCGCGGCCAGATCGCCGCCAGGAAACTCCACGTAGTCGATCTTGCCGTCTTCGCGCATGACCCGCTCCTCTAAGGTTCCCTTTTCGTTCTCGTAGACTCCAGGCCGTAAGTCAAGCGCCGCGCAGGCCCAAGCCATCGATGCGGGCGATCTCGTCCTGGCTGAGCGGACCGAGCGCTTCGGCCTCGAGGCAGGCCACCAGTTCGGCGCGATTCTTCACGCCCAGGACCACCGTGTCCACGCCGGTCATGGACAGGGCGTAGCGATGGGCGAGGAGGGCGGGATCGATGCGGAGTTCGGCGGCGAGATCGCGGAACGGTGCCGCGCGGCGGTAGTCGGCGGCCTCCGGATGGCTCTCCTTCAGAACCCGGTCAATGGCACCGGTGAGGGCGCCGGCCTGCACGGCTCTGATCCCCATCACCCCCACGCCCCGGCTCGCGGCGGCGGCGATGATCGCGCGGGGTTCGGCGGCTTCCGCGAAGTTTCGCATGCCGCCGGCGCTGTCCATCAGGTTGGCGACGGCCTGGACCACATCGGGGGCCGGATCATGCGCCAGGGCCTTCAGGATGGTGGCGGGCACGCCGACGCCGGTGATTCCCCACGCCCCGATCCGCCCGCTCGCCTTTAGCCTTTCCATCGCTGGGATCACCTCCCCCGCATAGAGGGACCAGGGCGTCGCGAAGGCGTCGCGGCGATCCCGGTGGCGAGCGTAGACATAAGAGTCCTCACAGATGTTGCTGTGCAGGAAGAAGATGTCGGCGCGCGGGACGCGCATGGCCGCGAGGCTGGCGTCCAGGGATGCTTCCAGGCGGCCGGCCGCCTCGCCGGGCGCCGGGGCGCCCAACTGGCATTTGGTGGTGATCCGCACGCCCGACGGGAGCCGGCCCTCGAAGGCGCGGGCGATCACCGACTCGCAATCGAGGTACATGGGCGCGGTGTCGATCAGGGTGACGCCCGCCTCCACGGCGGCATGGACGGTGGCGACGGCCTCGTCGGCGCTGGTCTCACCCCACCCGCCGCCCAGGCCCCCGCCGCCCAAGGTCAGGCGGCTGACATCGAAAAGAACTCCGAGCCTCGTGGTGCGCATACTGGCCTGCTCCCGCCTCTCAGCCGTAGGCCAGCCGCCGCCAGGCGGCAAACCGCGCCGCCGCCTCATCGGCGCCGATCCGCGGCGTGACGGGGTCCTCATAGCGGATGAAGGCGCGGGCCTCCGCCTCGGTGATCAGGCCGGCGCCCAGGCCGGCGCCGATCGCCGCCCCGCAGGCGGTGGCTTCGGCAATCGCATGGCGGCGGATAGGGCGCCCCAGCAGGTCGGCCTGGACTTGCAGGAAGGTTCGGCTCGCGGTGAGGCCGCCATCGACGCCCAGAACCTCGGGGGCGAAGGCGGTGAGGCTTTCCAGATGCTCGACGACTTCGCGCACGCGGAAGGCGACGCCTTCGAAGGCCGCGCGCGCCAGGTGCGCGGTCGTGACCGAGGGGCTCAGGCCGCCGAGGGCGCCCCGTCGCGTGGCGTCCCCATACGGCGCGCCCAATCCCTGCAGGGCGGGGAGAAAGGCCGCGCCGGCGGCCCCCTGGACCGTGGCGGCCAGGGCCTCGAAACGGGCATGGCCGCCGAGCCGGAAGGCGCGCCGCAGCCAATCGAGCGCCGCGCCGGCGCTGATCACCATGCCTTCGAGACAGAACCGCGTCCGGCCCACCACCGAGGAGGCTACGAAGGGCGGCGCGGTCGGGCTCTTGAAGACGAAGGCCTCGCCGGTGCTCACGTTCAGAGTGGCGGAGGTGCCGTAGGTGACCTTGGCGACCCCCTCGTCCTGGCCGTGGGCGAGGAGGGCGCTCTGCTGATCGGCGATGTCGGCGGTGATCGGAACTTCCGCCCCGAGAACCGATTTGGCCGTGACGCCGATGGGGCCCCAGGTGTCCACGAGCGTTGGGAAGAGAGATTCGTCCAGCCCCTGATGGGCGATGAGCGCGCCGTTCCAGCCCATGGTCGGCAGATCGAGATAGCCGGTGGGCCAGGCCTGGCTCCGGTCGGTGGCGTGGACCGCGCCGCCGGTCAGTTTCCAGATCAGCCAGGCGTCGATATTGCCCCAGGCGAGACGCTCGCGAGGACCCTCCACGCCGGCGAGGATCGACTCCAGCTTGGCCGCCGCCTGCTGGGCCACGACGAAGAAGCCCACCTGGCGCAATTCGCCGGCGCGGCCCGCCCCGCGCAGATCGCTCCACACCATCAGGGGCGAGAGCGGCTGGCCCGTCGCCCGGTCCCAGACCAGGGCGCTGGTGCGCTGGGTGGTGACGCCGACCGCGGCGAGGTCGGCGGCGGACCGGCCGGCCCGCGTCAGGGCCTTGGCGATCGCCCCGCGGGTCGCGCGCCACACCGCCGCCGCGTCCTGCTCCACCCGCCCGGGCCGGGGCGAGCGGGAGGTCAGGGGCGCCGAGGCCATGGCGGCCTGCGCGCCGCCGGGCGTGAAGACGGCGGCGCGCGTGGTGGTGGTCCCGACGTCGATCGCCAGGATCAGTTCAGGCATCGGGGATCAGCACGCCGGGGTTCATGATCCCGGCCGGGTCGAGCGCCCGCTTCACCCGGCGCAGCAAGGCCACCCCGCCGTCGCCCAGCTCCCGCTCCAGGTAGTCGCGGCGTACGCGCCCGATTCCGTGGTGGTGGGCGAGGCTGCCGCCGTGACGATCGGTGGCCTCCATGATCGTGCGCCAGCCGTCCAGGTAGATCGCCTCCATGGCGCCAGGCTCGTCCGTCTGGACGGCGAAGGTGAAATAGAGGTTCAGCCCGCTGCGATAGGCGTGGGAGCTGTGGGCCGAGCCGGCCAGGCAGCCGGGAATCGCCTTCAGAGCCGCCGTCGCGTCATCATAGATCGCCCCGATGGCGCCCCAGCAGGCGGAGATCTCGACGGTGTCCAGCACGATGCCGCGCTGAAGGAACATCTCCCAGCTCGGCACATGGTTGCGCTGCTCCAGCCAGTGTTCGACGATGTCGGGCGGCGCGGCGGGGATGCCCATCTTCGCCGCCAGTTCGGCCATTGCGGCGGTCTCGGCGGCGACCACGGCGGCGGGTCCTTCGTGGACCATGAGGACCAGACAGGCGGTGGCCCGCGCGTCCAGCCGCAGGCTCTCGCGCTCGTCGTACTGGCGCATCACCGGCGGGCGCCAGCCGGACTGGACGACCTCGCGCTGGAATTCGAAGCCGATACGCATGTCGCCGGCTTGGAAGGCCGACACCGTCCGGGTTTCGGGCGCCCGTCGCAGGGAGAGGGTCACCCCAGTGATCACGCCCAGCGTCCCCTCGCTTCCCAGCATGAGGTGGCGCAAATCGGGGCCGGCGGACGCGCGGGGTCCCTTGCCCAGGATGACGAGATCGCCGTTCGGCAGCACCGCCTCGATGGTGTGGACGATGTCCTCGATATTGCCGTAGGCTGTTGAGAACTGGCCCGACGCCCGGGTGGCGACCCAGCCGCCGACGCTGCTCACCGCCACCGACTGCGGCCAATGGCCGATGGTCAGGCGCGCCTCGGCCACCGCCTGTTCGGCCTCGAGCCCGTTCTTGCCGGCGTCGAACCCCCCCAGCAGATTCACCGGATCGATGAAGCGAACGCGGTTCATCGATCCCAGGTCCAGGACGATGGCGTCGGCCCGCGCGACCACCCCGCCGACCACCCCGCTGCCCAGGCCGAACGGGATCACCGGAACGCCGGCCTCGCTGGCGAATCTCAAGGTGGTCTGGACATCCTCCACCCCGGCGGGCCGCACGATGCAGGCGGGCGCCGGCGCCGGCGCGCCGACGTGATCGCGCACATGGCTCAGCATCCAATAATCGTGGCGGCGGTCCGCGAGAGACGCCTTATCGGTCAGAACCTTTTCCGCGCCCAGGATTCGGGTAAGCGCTTCGGCCGCCGACTGTGCCATTGGTCTCGTGCCTTTCCGGTGATCGATGCCATGACTAGCGCCACCGCCACGTGCGGCGCCACCCAAAACGCCTTGCCCGTTCCGCCCCGAACTTCCCGTTGGCCTAGAGACGCACTCAGCCTGTGGCGTTGATTGTGTGCATTTGGTCGATCCCAGCATCATCACTTCCAACGTCGGCGCCCCGCCGCCGGAGTTTTCTCCGCGCCTCATCAATCGAGGGCTTGAGAGTTGTTAGCCAAGTCTCGAAAGCCCTGAGCACGACTGCCGGCCTGCTGGGCGGAATGCGTTCAACGTCCAGCAGCATGACATTGATAGAATTGCGCAAATTCAAGGGGTCCACCAACAAAACATCATCCACAAAAGGTAGATGCACCGCATCTTCAGTGGCGCTTCTCGCCGCCACGAGATTCATCTTGAGGGTACGCGAATCGATAATCGAATCTGGATTTTTCTCATTGGTATTGAACATCATTCTTATCAACGCGTGGGCATGTCCCACCCTAGCGAGGAACGCGCTGAGTTCGCGTTTTCCTCGCTCGCGTTCTCTTCTGCGATCACGCAAGTTGCCGCTGAACGCGATGCTGACAGCTACGATGCTAGCGATCAGTGGCGCGATCGCCCCAATCCATGCTCCAGCGCCCTCATGCGAATCAAGCCAACAAATCCAATCCATGTCTCCCTCCGACGATGGCGAACGTTCAAAGGAAAAAGGTGCCGAGGTAGTAACCGCGTATCTCGATCGAGGAGCAAGCCTATGATCTCGACAACCTACGACGCGGAGGCGGACGCCATGTACGTGCGCGTCGCGCCAAAGGGCGCCGAGGTGGCCGATACGCGGGAGATCGAGCCGGGCGTCTTGCTGGACGTCGATGCGGGTGGACGCGTCATCGGCATCGAGATTCTCGGCGTGCGCGCGCGCTCCGCCAGTCCCGCGGTCGCCGCGTGAAGGCATCAATCCGCCAGGAGCGCCGCCATGACGGCCCCGTGCCGGCGGCGACACCCGGCGACCTCCTCGGCCTTTCGCGCCTCCGACCAGCCCAGCAAGGGGGCCATGGCTTCGGCGGCGGCGGGGAGGGCGCCTAGGCCTCCGTCGGGGTCAAACCAGGCGCGGGCGCTTCGGCGCACCCAATAGTCTTCCAGGGTAAGGGCGCCCTCCATCCGCACGGCATGGGCGGCCTCTGCCGCCGGGCCGCCGCCGGCCGCGACGATCACCGGGGCCTCGGCGCCATAGAGGCCGATCAGGCGGTCCGTGTCTCCGGCCCCCATTCCGTCGGCCAGCAAAGCGGCGCGCAGCGTCTCGGGCGCGCCCTCGCCGCCGACAAGGGGTTCGTCGGCGGTCCGGCTGGCCTGGCGCTTCTGGCCCCGGGCGTCCTGGACATGATCGACCACCCGTTCCGCCATCCGCCGATAGGCGGTGAGCTTTCCGCCGGCGATGGAGAGCACCCCGGTGGGGCCGGTCCAAAGTTCGTCCCGGCGGGAGATGTCGGAGGCTTTTTTTCCCTCGTCCCCCACCAGCGGCCGCACGCCCGACCAGGCGCTGACCACATCCCTGCGGGTGAGCGGAGGCGTTGAAAAGCGCGCCGCCGCCGCAGCGAGGAGATAGTCCGCGTCCGCCGCCTCGATCGCCGGCCAGGCGCTGGGCTCGGCTTCGAAGGTGTCGGTCGTGCCGAGGTAGGCCATCTCGCCCTTGGGCACGGCGAAGACGCCCCGGCGATCGGCGGCGGTAAGGATCACGGTGCGCTCGATCGGCAGGCGTGCGCGCGGCACGACCAGATGGATACCGCGCGTGAGGGTGAGGCGCGGCGGCGCGTCCGCGGCTTCCATCGCGCGCACCGCGTCGACCCAGGGGCCGGCGGCGTTGACGATCACGCCGGCGCGGAGCCGCGCGCGCCGCTCGTCCGCGGCCGGGAGGGTGTCGGCGACCTCGAGGCCGCTCGCGCGACCGTCCTCCCTGACGATCGCCCGTGCCGCCGCATAGTTCACCACCAACGCGCCGTGCGCGGCGGCGCTACGGACATTGGCCAGGGTGAGGCGCGCATCGTCGGTGAGGTACTCGGGATAGACCACCGCTCCGGCCAGATCCTCGGCGGCGATCGCCGGCTCGCGGCTCTCCAGGTCCGCCCGGGACCACACCTCGTGCCGGCGGCTCTTGGGCACGCCGCCCAGTTTCTCGAACGTCCACAGGCCGGCGCGGAGCTTGGCCATGGCCCCGGCCGAGCGCGCGGGAATGACGAACGGCGTCTGGCGGGCCAGATGGGGCGCGATCGCCTGGACGATCTTGCGCTCCGACGCCGCCTCGCGGACCAGGGCGAGATCCCCCTGGGCCAGGTACCTCAAGCCCCCATGGATCATCTTGGAGGAACGGCTGCTGGTCCCGCTGGCGAAATCCCGCGCCTCGACCAGGACCACCGCCAGCCCGCGCATGGCCGCGTCCCGCGCCACCCCGGCGCCGGTGATGCCGCCGCCGATGACGGCGAGGTCGAAGACGCGCGCCTCCAGGGCGTCGAAGAGGGCGTCGCGGTCTCTGAGGTCGAGGGCGGCGCCCGGATCGGCCATGCGGTCCCCTTTGAAGGCCGATGGGGTATAACGCCTTCGCCGGAGAGGAAAGCCATGACCAAACCCTTTCGCATCGGCCTGCTGGGCGCCTCGCGGATCGCGCGCTCGGCGGTTATCGCCCCGGCCCGGGAGATTGGTGATTTCGTGGTGACGGCGGTGGCGGCGCGGGATTCGGCCCGGGCGCAAGCCTATTCCGACGAGCACGGGATCCCCGTTGTCGCCGAGGGCTACGGCGCGCTGATCGCGCGGGACGACGTGGACGTGGTCTACAACGCCCTGCCGCCGGCGGGGCATGCGCGCTGGACGATCGCCGCCCTGGAAGCGGGCAAGGCGGTGCTGTGCGAGAAGCCGTTTGCCCGCGACGCCGCCGAGGCGCGGGCCATGGTGGAGGCCGCGGCGCGGTGTGGGCGTCCACTGTTGGAGGCCTTCCACTACCGGTTCCACGCGGTCACGCGCCGCGCCGAAGCCATGGTGCGGGAGGGACGATTGGGCGCCCTCCACACCGGCGCGGCGGAATTCCACATCCCGATCGCCAACGCACCAGGGGAGCTACGCTGGCTCGCCGATCAGGGCGGCGGGGCGATGATGGATCTGGGCTGCTATCCCCTCCACGCCCTGCGCACCCTGATCGGCGCCGAGCCCGCTATCGTCTGCGCCGCCGGCGTGTTCGCGGACGGCGTCGATACCGCCATGCGCGCCGAACTGGTCTTCCCGATCGGCGTCTCCGCCTCCATCGCCTGTTCCATGACCGCCGAGGCGCCGTCCGCATGGCTCCGGCTCGAAGGCGAGCGGGGGCGGCTGGATATCGTCAACTTCGTCGCCCCCCAGCGCGGCTGCCGCTTCTCTGTCACCATCGACGGCGAGACAGCCGTCGAACCCACCGACGGCGCCACCACCTACGCCGCCCAGCTGCGCCATCTCCACGACGTGCTTACCGGCGAAGCGGCGCCCTTGACGGGAGGCTCGGACGCGGTGGCCAATATGACCGCCATCGACGCGATCTATGCGGCGGCGCGCTCGCGCGACGCTTGAGGAAACCCGATGAACATCGAGCGCCTTCCGCCCATCGTCACTTCGCTGCAACCCAGCAACCACCCCTATCTCAATGGGGCCTGGACCCCTTTGCATGAGGAAGTGAACGCCGACGATCTGGAGGTGATCGAGGGCGCCATCCCGACCGACATCGACGGGGTCTATCTGCGCAACACCGAAAACCAGATCCACCAGCCGCTGGGCCGCTACCACCCCTTCGACGGCGACGGCATGATCTGCCAGATCGATTTTTGGGGCGGCCGCGCCAGCTACCGCAACCGCTTCGTCCGCACCCGGGGCTTCGCCGCCGAGCAGGAGGCGGGCGGTTCACTCTGGGGCGGGCTGGCGGACCCGCCATCCCTGGCCCGCCGGCCCGGGTTCGGCGCCCACGGGGCCCTGAAGGATTCCTCCAGCACCGATGTGGTGGTCCACGCCGGACGAGGGCTTTCGACCTTCTATCAGTGCGGGGAAGGCTACCGGTTCGATCCCCTGACGCTGGAGGCGCAGGGCGTCGAGGGCTGGGTTCCGATCGACGGCATCTCGGCCCACGCCAAGGTCGACGAGGCCACCGGCGAGTTGATGTTCTTCAACTATTCCAAGCACGCGCCGTTCATGCACTACGGCTTGGTGGACCGGGACAATCGGCTCGTCGCCTACCAGCCGATTCCCCTGCCCGGGCCGCGCCTGCCCCACGACATGGCCTTCACCGAGCACTATGCGGTGCTCAACGACCTGCCGATGTTCTGGGACGCCGAACTATTGAAGCGAAATATCCACGCCGTGCGCCTGCACGAGAGCCTCGCGTCCCGTTTCGCCATCCTGCCCCGGCGTGGCGGGGATGTCCGCTGGTTCGAGGCGGCGCCCACCTATGTGCTGCATTGGCTCAACGCCTATGAAGAGGGCGAGGAGGTCATCCTCGACGGCTACTTCCAGGAAGAGCCCATGCCGCCGCCACGCGACGACGCGCCGCCAGGATTCGGCCCGATGATGGCCTATCTGGACGAGGCGAGCTTCCGGCCCAAGCTCCACCGCTGGCGCTTCAACCTGGCGGACGGGGCGACCCGCGAAGAGCGGCTGGACGACCGGAACATGGAGTTCGGCGTGATCAACCCTCGCCATGCGGGCCGCGCCTATCGCTACGCCTGGTCCACCGTCAGCAAACCCGGCTGGTTCCTGTTCACCGGCTGGATCAAGAACGACCTGATCACCGGCGAGAGCTGGACCTGGGACCTCGGCCCCGGCCGCTACGGAAGCGAAGCCCCTTTCGCCCCCCGGCGCGGCGCGAGTGGGGAAGACGACGGCTATCTGGTCAGCTTCATCACCGACGAAAACACCGGCCGGTCGGAGTGCATCCTGCTGGACGCGGCGCGCATCCAGGATGGCCCGGTCTGCCGCATCGCCCTTCCCCACAAGCTGTGCAGCGGCACGCACGCTTTCTGGGCGGAACGCGAGCAGGTGACGGGGCACGGCGCCGCGGCCCTCGGCTAGGCCCTGGGGTGGGCCTTGGCGTAGGCGGCGAGGAGGCCAGCGGAGTCGACGGCGGTATAGCGCTGGGTGGTCGAAAGCGAGGCGTGGCCTAGCAGTTCCTGGATCGACCTCAGGTCGGCGCCGGCGCCCAGCAGATGAGTGGCGAAGGAGTGGCGCAGGGCGTGGGGCGTGGCGCGCTCCGCCAGCCCGAGCCCCCCTCGCAGGCGCTGCACGGTCGCCTGGACATGGCGCGGCCGAAGCGGCCCGCCGCGCGCGGCGCGAAACAGCGGCGCATCGGGCGCCAGGGCGAAGGGCAGGGCGGCGACATAGGCGTCGACCGCTTCGCGCACCGCCGGCAGCACCGGCGCCAATCGCGTCTTTCCCCCCTTGCCGCAGATGCGCAGCGACTCAGGCAACGGCGCGTCGGAACGTTTGAGCGACAGAGCTTCGGAAATGCGCAGGCCGCAGCCCCACAGCAGGGTCAGCACCGCCTGGTCGCGGCTCGCCGCCCATCGCGGCCCGCCGCCGCCGGCGGCTTCGATGATCAGGCCCCGGGCCTGGTCCTCCGACACGGGCCGAGGCGCGCCGGGCTTGATTCGGGGTCCGCGGACCAGGTCCAGGGCGGGATTGGGGGTGGCCAGCCTCCGGTCCAGGAAGCGATGAAAGGCGCGGATGGCCGACAACGCCTGCGACAGGGATCGCGCGGCGAGGGGGCGGGCGCCCGCGCGCCGCGAGGCGAGATAGGCGCGAAGCTCCGCCGCCGACACGCTTCCCAGACCCGCCAAACTCATCGCTTCGCCCCGATGCATGTCCAGGAATCCCAGATAGGCGGTCACGCAGGCCCGATAGGCCTCCAGAGTGCGGGGACTGGCGCGACGCTCATGGGTCAGGTGTTCGAGCCACGCCGCCAGCGCCTCGCGCGCGCTCATCGATGCGGTCAAGGCGGCGGCCACCGTTCGGCGGTCCGCTCCGCCACCCTGGCCAAAAACGAGATCAGCTCGGATCCCATGTCGGCGGTGAAGCCCTCGCGATCGGCCGAACCGAAGGCGATGACGCCCTGGCGCGCTGGCGCCCAGATGGCCAAGCGCACCAGGGCGACACTGCCGATCTGGCGGGCCAGGTCGCCGAACAGGCCAAGCGCCGTAGGCGCGTGGCCCATCAGCGCGAGGCGGCGGGGGCCCAGGATCAGGTCGACCTGACCCTCCACCAGGGCGCGCCAGCCGGTGGGCGTGGGGCCGGGGCCCTCAATGGCGAGCGCGCCCGCCGCCAGGCCGAAGCGCCGGCGCGCCAGTTCATCGACCCGGAGGGCGAGATCGGCAGGGTCGCGGGCCTCCAGCAGATCGACCACCGCCGCGTGGGTTTGGGCCTGGGCCTCGAAGTTCGCGCGCGCCGTCGCCTCCAGGCGTTTGCGTTCGCTCGATTCGCGCTCGTGGGCGGCGGTGACCCGCGACAGGGCCACCGGCCCGAAGTCGATGAGGTTGGCGACATCCAGCCGCAGCCCCAGTTCGGCCAGAAGCTGGTGATCCTCGCACACCATGTCGCGGTGGCTTCGAAGCAGGCGTCGGATGGATTCGGGATCGGCCTTCGACCCGCGGGCCGCTGCCGGTTCGACGTCGATCAAGGCCAGCCCCCTTTAGCTGAACGCGTGAAGGCGGCCCTTGGATTCGGCCGGCGTTCGGGGCGCAGATCAACACCCTGGCCGGTTAACGGCGGCTTGAAGCGGTCGACGAAAGCGAGGTCTCGACGGGGTGGCGAAACTCGGCGATGACCCTCTTCCATGGGCGCAGGTGAAAGCGGAAAAGAGGTGGCGTCCCGCGTTGCGCGGATCCTGCTCCCCATCCCGCTCCCCGAGGCCTTCGATTATGCCGAACCGGCCGGCATGGATCTCGAGCGCGGCGACATGGTCGCCGTGCCCCTGGGCCCCAGGACCCTGCGCGGCGTGGTGTTGGAGGTGCGCGATGGCGCCGGCGCCAATCGGCCGCTCAGGCCCGTCGCCGGGCGGCTGGACGAGCCGGCCCTGCCGGCCCGCACCCTGGAGTTCATCGAGTGGGCGGCGGCCTATGCGGTGGACTCGCCCGGCCAGCCCCTCGCGATCGCCCTGCGCGGCCTGCGCGGTCCTCGGCCCAAGGCTGAGCGCCGGTTGATCGCGGGCGGCCGGCCCCTCGGGCGGCCCACGCCGGCGCGGCTGCGGGTGCTCGCCGCGGCGACAACCGCCCTGACGCCGGCCGAACTGGCGCGCGCGGCAAGCGTATCGAGCGGCGTGGTCAAGGCCCTGGTGGACGAAGGGACTCTGGCGGTGGTGGTCGTCGAGCCCTCGTCGGCCATGGACGCTCTCGACTTGGCCGCCCCTGGGGCGAGGCTCGATCCGAGCCAGTCCGCCGCCGCGAACGCCCTGAAGGCCATGATCGGCGCCGGCGGTTTCACCGCGGCGCTGTTGGACGGCGTCACCGGTTCGGGCAAGACCGAGGTCTATCTGGAAGCGGCGATGGCGGCGCTGGCGCTGGATCCCGAGGGTCAGGTGCTCATCCTGCTGCCGGAGATCGCCCTCACCCAGGCGGTGATCGACCGGTTCGCCGCGCGCTTCGGCGCGCCGCCGTCGCAATGGCATTCGGGCGTTTCGCCGCCCCGCCGGCGCGCGGTTTGGGAGCGGGTCGCCACCGGCCGCGCGCGAATCGTGGTGGGCGCCCGCTCAGCCCTCTTCCTGCCCTTCGCGGGGTTGAAGCTGATTGTCGTCGATGAGGAGCATGACGGCGCCTACAAACAGGAAGACGGCTTCATCTACCAGGCGCGCGACCTGGCCGTGGCGCGAGCCAAGATCGAAGCCTGCGCGGTGATCCTGGCCTCGGCCACGCCGTCGCTGGAGACCCTGTGGAACGCCCAGGAGGGGCGTTATCGCTGGCTGCGGCTGGCCGACCGGCACGGGGCCGCCCGCCTGCCGGCGATCACCCTCATTGATCTGCGAGAGACGCCGCCCGAGCCGGGGCGCTGGCTCTCCGCGCCGCTCACCGGCGCCATGGCCGAGACCCTGGCGCGGGGCGAGCAATGCCTGCTGTTCCTCAATCGGCGGGGCTATGCGCCGCTCGTCCTGTGCCGGGTCTGTGGGGAACGGATGAAGGCGCCGGACTCCGACTCCTGGCTTGTGGAGCACCGCTACAGCGGGCGGCTCATCTGCCATCTGACCGGGTTTTCGATGGTCAAGCCCAGGCTCTGCCCCCACTGCGGCGCCGCCGACGCCCTGGTCTCCATCGGACCGGGCGTGGAGCGGGTCGAGGAAGAGGCGCGCGCCCTGTTTCCCGATGCGCGGGTGG
>JBBQGZ010000055.1:0-14135 GCA_038323535.1 Caulobacterales bacterium | reverse complement strand
GGGCGCGGCGATCAGCGAGGAACCCGAAAGCGAAAACAGCCGCGTCTCGGCCCCGATGAAGATGCGAACCCCGTGGGCCTCCCGCACGTCGTCGAGCAAACCGATCAACTGCTCCTTCTGTTCCAGATCGTCGAACAGCATGCGCACTCGCTCCAGGTCGGCGGTGGCGTTGGGGTCGCCCAGGAGATTGGCCCGGCCGCGCACGATCAGCGCCCGCTCGGCGCCCTCGCCGCCGCTCCAAGCCGCCAGCCCATCCTCGATCAGGCGCGCCGCGGCTGTGTCCAGTTCACGCCTGGCCCCGTCGAGTTCGGCGGCGATTTCCACCTTCGCCTCCACCAGGGTCTTGCCGCGCAGGCGGGCGTTGAGGAAGTTCGAAGCCTCCTGCAGCGCGGACGGCGTGACCCCCGCCGGGCGGCGCATCAGCCGGTTTTCCACCAAACCGTCTTCGAAGACCATGATGGCGAGCGCCTGATCGGGCCCCAGGGCCACGAACTCCACATGCTTGACCCCGGCGTCCCGCACCGGCGTCACCACGATGCCGGCGCCTCCGGCGAGCCCCGAGATAATGGCGCTGGCCTCGTTCAAGGCGTCGTCGAACGATCGACCATGGGCCGAGAAGCGGGCCTCGATGTTCCGGCGATCATCCTCGGCGATGTCGCCGACCTCGAGCAGGCCGTCGACGAAGAGCCGAAGGCCGGCGTGGGTCGGCAGGCGGCCGGCGCTGACGTGAGGGGCGCCCAGCAGCCCTAGCTCGGTCAGGTCCTGCATGGTGTTGCGGATCGACGCCGGCGACAGGTGCACTCCGCCCCGCGAGATGGTCCGCGAGCCCACCGGTTCGCCGGTCTCCAGATAGGTCTCGACGATGCGCCGGAAAATCTCGCGCGCGCGGCTGTCCAGTTCGGCGAGGTTGGCGCCGCCAAGCGATATCTGGCCGACAAGCGGGTTGGTCATGGACGGCTCCCTGGCAAGTGTAGGATAAGCGCCGCCTCCGATGGCGCAAGCCGCGCCGGCTCGGTGGAGGTTCACGGCATGCGACCATCCGAGCGGGAACCCGGCGCCCTGCGCGCCGTGACCCTGGAGACCGGCATCAACCGCTACGCCGAGGGGTCCTGCCTGGTTTCCTTCGGCCATACCCGGGTGCTGACGACCGCCAGCCTGGAGGAAGGGGTACCGCCTTTCCTGCGCGGCCGGGGCCAAGGGTGGGTGACCGCCGAATACGGCATGCTGCCCCGGTCCACTCACACCCGCGGCCGGCGCGAGGCGGCGGCGGGCAAGCAGTCGGGGCGCACCCAGGAAATCCAGCGCCTGGTGGGCCGCTCGATGCGCGCGGTGGTCGATCTCAAGGCCTTGGGCGAACGCCAGATCACCTTGGACTGCGACGTGATCCAGGCCGATGGCGGCACCCGCACGGCGGCCATCACCGGCGCCTGGGTGGCGCTCAAACTGGCCACGCGTCACCTTCTGGAGGAGGGGGTCATCGCGCGCGAGCCGGTCCTCGACCATGTGGCGGCGGTGTCGTGCGGCCTCTTCGAGGGAGAAGCGGTCCTCGACCTCGACTATGAAGAAGATAGCAACGCCGAAGCCGACGCCAACTTCGTGCTCACCGGCGCCGGCGACATCGTCGAGATCCAGGCCACCGGCGAAAAGCGCGGGTTCACCCGCGACGAGTTCGAAGCCCTGTTCGATCTGGCGCGGTGGGGAATCGGGACGCTGGTCGGGCTGCAGAAAGCGGCGGTCGGTGACTGACCCGGACGACTACTCCTGCAAGGCGTCCTCGTCGGGATCGTCCGGCGGGCCGGGTTCGAAGATCACCAGGTCGCCGGGCTGGCAGTCCAGTTCGCGGCACAGGGCGCCCAGGGTGGAAAACCGGATGGCCCGGGCCTTTCCGGTCTTCAGAATCGACAGGTTGGCTATCGTCACGCCGACGCGGTCGGCCAGTTCGGTGAGCGACATGCGCCGTTCCAGAAGCAGGCGGTCGAGGCGGACGCGGATGGGCATCAGATGGTCAGTTCTGCTTCACTGCGAAGGCGCGCGCCCTCGCGGAATATTTCGGCCAGGACCACGATCACCAGGACGGCGAACCAGGTGGTCAGGCTGACGCCGCCGCCGACATGCAGGCGGCCGTGGAAGATCATGTGCGCGATCGCGGCGACCGCGTAGCGGCCGAGCTCGAGAACCGCCAGGGCGCCGCCGATGACGCGCAGGCGCCGGACATTGTCGGGATGGAAGGGATCGCCGGCGATCAGAGTGCGGAAGATTCGGCGAAGGCGGTCGACGATGACGATGGCGCCGGCGAGATAGAGATCGGCGGCCAGCAAAGTGGCGGCGGCGATCGGGCCCAGCCATGGCCCCTCGATGCGGAGTTTGTCGAGGGTCAGATGGCTGCCGAGCAGTTTGGGCTCGAAGCTCAGCAGCAGCACGCCCACGATGGCGATCGAGACGCCGGCGGCGGATACCCACAGAACGACATGGAAGACGTCGAGGATGACCTTCAGAAAGCTCGAAACCGAGCCGGGTCCCAAGGCGCGCATCGAAGTCCCCCTTATCTTGGGCGCGGCAAACCGCCGCCGACCGAGGTCACGACCATCGGGCGGCGGCGAGGATGCCACGAACCGGGCGCGTGGGGAAGCACACCGGGCTTTTAGAGCGATTGAGCCACGAGGCCGGCGGCGACCAGCGGCAGGCCGGCGAGAACCAGGACGTTCATCAGGCTCAGGGCGAAGCGGTCGAAGAGGTTGATCATGTGGGTGGCGGTCATGGGTCTGTTCCTTTGATTTGTGCGTTGCGGTGCGAAGGCGGTGTCTTTTGGCCTTGAGGAGCGGCCCAGCGCCGTCCCTCTGTGTTTATCGATATGCCCGTATTGTTTCTCAATCAAATTAAATATCGTTTATCAATATTACACTTTCGCAATGCAATGACGGCGGGTCGGTCGTTTCGGCGGGCCGGGTGCGCTATGATCGGGTTCCGGCGCGACGAGGACGGAACGACCGATACCCCCAATGGCCCTGCGACTGGATCCTGGAACGCGGCTCGTGGCGGCCACCCACAACCCCGGCAAGGCGCGTGAACTCGCCGTCCTGCTGGGCGGGCGCTTCGACGTGGTCTCGGCCGCCGCCCTGGGGCTGGCCGACCCCGAAGAGCCCGAGACGACCTTCGCCGGCAACGCCATGGTCAAGGCGAGGGCCGCGGCCGACGCCAGCGGCCTGCCCGCCCTGGCCGATGATTCGGGGTTGTGCGTCACGGCCCTGGGCGGCGCGCCCGGTGTTCATTCGGCCCGCTGGGCCGGCCCCACCCGGGACTTCACCCACGCCATGTCCCTGGTCGAGCGGCGGCTGGCGGACTGCCAGGACGATGACCCTGGCGCCGCCTTCGTGTGCGCCCTGGCCGTCGCCTGGCCAAAGGGACCGGCGGTGGTCGTTGAAGGCAGGGTCGACGGCGCCCTCACCTTTCCGCCGCGCGGAACTAAGGGTTTCGGCTATGACCCGATCTTCATCCCCCTCGGCGGCGACCGGACCTTCGGCGAGATGGACCCGGTCGCCAAGGACCGGGTCAGCCATCGCGCCCGGGCCTTCGCCATGTTGGAATCGGCGCTGTTTTGAGCCCGCCGACGAGCCTGGGGGTCTATGTCCACTGGCCCTATTGCGCCCGCGTCTGCCCCTATTGCGACTTCAACGTCGTGCGCGACCGGGGCCGCGTGGAAGAAAAAGCCGCGCTGGCGGCGGCGATCGTGGCCGACCTCCGCGCCCACCGCGATCTTACGGGGCCAAGGGAGCTGGCGTCGATCTTCTTCGGCGGCGGCACGCCCTCGCTGATGGACCCGGCGGCCGTGGCCGCGATCATCGACGCCGCCCGCATGCTGTGGGCGCCGGCGGCCGATCTGGAGGTCACTCTGGAGGCCAATCCCACCGACGCCGAGTCGGGCCGGTTCTGCGATTTCGCCCAGGCCGGCGTCGGGCGCCTGTCCTTGGGCCTTCAGTCCCTGAGCGACGCCGCGCTGAAATTCCTGGGGCGCAACCATGACGCCGCCGCCGGCCGGCGCGCCGCAGGCATCGCCGCCAAGGCCTTTTCCCGCGTTTCGCTCGACCTGATCTACGCCCTTCCGGGCCAGACCCCGGCGGCCTGGGCCGAAGAGCTCGGCCAAGCCGTCGCCCTGGGGCCTGAGCACCTGTCGCCCTACCAGCTCACCATCGAGCCGGGCACCGCCTTCCATCGCGCGGTCCGGCGGGGAACCCTCGCGCCGCCAGGGCCCGATCTGGCCGCCGACCTTTACGAGGCGACCCAGGCGGTTCTAGGGGCAGCGGGATTCGAGGCCTATGAGGTTTCCAATCACGCCACGGGGCTGGCGGCCCGTTCGCGCCACAATCTGATCTATTGGCGCGGCGGCGACTATCTGGGCGTGGGGCCGGGCGCGCACGGGCGCATCACCCTGGAGGCCGACCGGTTCGCCACCGCCGCGCCGCGCGGGATTGGCGCCTATCTGGAACGGGTGCGGACGACGGGCTTCGGTTCGGGGCGGGAGCGGCTGAGCGGCCGTGACATCGCCCTGGAGCGCCTGCTCATGGGATCGCGCACCCTCGACGGGGTCGCGCTGAGCGACCTGCGCGCGCTTCGTATCGACCCGTTACGCGTCGCGGCGCTGAAGCCCTTGGCGACGGCCGCGAACGACCGCCTGGTGGTCACCACGCAAGGTCGCCCCCTGCTCGACCGCATCGTCGCCGAGTTGGCGAATGGCGCCTGAGGGCCCAAGGCGCAATGTCCTGGCGCCCGGCCTCTATCTGGTGGCGACGCCGATCGGCAATCTGCGCGATATCACCTTGCGCGCGCTCGACGTCCTGGCCGGGGCCGATCTCGTCCTGGCCGAGGATACGCGGGTGAGCGGCAAGCTGATGGCCGCCCACGGGCTTTCCACCCGCCTCAAGCGCTACGACGAACACGCCGCCGCCCGCGCGCGGCCGGGGATCCTGGCCGCCCTGGCCGGCGGCGCCCGGGTCGCTCTGATCTCGGACGCCGGGACACCGCTGATCTCCGATCCCGGCTACCGGCTGGCGCGGGAGGCGGCGGCCCAGAGCTCGGCGGTCTTCCCCATCCCCGGGCCGTCCGCCGTCCTCGCGGCCTTGACCGTGGCGGGCCTGCCGACCGACCGCTTCCTCTTCGCCGGGTTTCCTCCGCCGAGACCCGCCGCCCGCCGCGCCTCATTCGAGGATCTCAAGGGTGTTCGCGCGACCTTGATCTTCTTCGAGGGCGGCTCGCGCTTGGCGGCGAGCCTCGCCGACATGGCCGCCGTCTTCGGAGCCCGGGACGCGGCGGTGGCGCGCGAGCTCACCAAGCTGCACGAGACGGTGGTTCGCGCCCCGCTGGACGCCCTGGCGGCCGATCCGCGCTTCGCCGCTCCCAAGGGGGAGATAGTGGTGTTGGTCGGGCCGGGCGTCGAGCGGCTCGCCACGGCCGAGGAGGCCGACGCCGCCCTGGCCGAGGCCCTCACCCGCGCCGGCCCCGCCGAGGCGGCGTCCGAGGTCGCCAAGGCGCTCGGCCTGCCGCGCCGGGACCTCTACGTCAGGGCCCTGGCCTTGAAGGGCGCCTGAAGGTGCGTTCGGTTCGCGGTGAGCGGGGGGCCCGGGCGCGGCTGTCGGGGCGGCGGGGAGAGATCGTCGGCGCTTTGTGGCTGATGGCCAAGGGTTATCGCATCCTGGGCCTGCGCCTGAGGACCCCGTTGGGCGAGATCGATCTTCTGGCCCGCAAGGGCCAGGTGCTGGCGGTGGTCGAGGTGAAACGCCGCGCCAGCCTGGAGGCGGCCCTGGACTGCGTCCAGTGGCGCCAGCGAGAGCGCCTGCTGCGCGCCGCCCGGTCCCTGGCCGACCATCGGCCGAGCCTTGCCGGCGCGGCGATCCGCCTGGATCTCCTGGCCCTCGCGCCCGGCCGCCTGCCGCGTCATATTCCCGATGCTTGGCGGGAAGCCTGAGGGCCACACCTCTAGAGCGTTCAAAGGGGAGCTCATGCCGCTTCAGGTCGCCATCCAGATGGACCCGATCGAGAGGGTCGACATCGAGACCGACACCACCTTCATGCTGATGCTGGAAGCCCAGAGGCGCGGCCACGGCCTGTGGGTCTATGCGCCCGACCGCCTGGCGCTGGAGGACGGGCGGGTGACGGCGCGCGGCCGCGCCTTGGACCTGCGCGCGGTCAAGGGCGACCACCACAGCCTGGGGGCGTTCGAAGTGCGCGGCCTTTCGGAAATGGACGTGGTGCTGATGCGCCAGGATCCGCCCTTCGACATGGCCTATATCACCGCCACCCATTTCCTGGAGGCGATCCATCCGTCGACCCTGGTGGTGAACAACCCGGCCGAGGTGAGGAACGCCCCTGAAAAACTCTTCGTCACCGCCTTTCCCGGCCTTCAGCCGCCCACCCTGATCACCAGCGACGCCCAGGCGATCGAGGACTTTCGCGCGCGCCATGGCGACATGGTGCTCAAGCCCCTCTACGGGGGCGGCGGCTCGGGCGTCGTGCGGCTGAGGCCCGACGATCCGAACCTGGCCGCCCTTCTGGAGCTGCACGCCATGATCGGCCGCGAGCCGGTGATCGCCCAGAAGTTCATTGCGGCGGTCTCGAAGGGCGACAAGCGGATCCTGCTGGTCGACGGCGGGCCGGTGGGGGCGATCAATCGCATTCCCGCCGAGGGTCAGGTCCGCTCCAACCTGGCCCGGGGCGGGCGGGCCGAGGCAGTCGGCCTGACCGCGCGCGACCGGGAGATCTGCGGGGCCATCGGCCCGGCGCTGAAGGCGCGGGGCTTGCTGTTCGTCGGCATCGACGTGATCGGCGACTACCTCACCGAAATCAACGTCACGTCGCCCACCGGCGCCCAGCAGCTCAAACGTTTCGGGGGCGCCGATGCCGCCGCCGCGCTGTGGGACAGGATTGAGGCGATCCGCTGCTCGCCCGCAGCCCCGTGAGGCGCCGAGTCTGTTCTGTTTTTGTTCTTGCTTCCGGCCCTGCGCCGTGGTGACATCCCGCGCTCGGGACGGGGCGAGGAGGGCCTAGTTTATGGCGGCGCGCGTGGTGTCGGTGGCCTTCGAGGGCGTTGAGGCGCGGCGCGTGGATGTCGAGGTCCAGCGGGTCGGCGGGTTGTCGGCCTTCGTGGTCGTGGGCCTGGCCGACAAGGCGGTGGGCGAGGCGCGCGAACGGGTGCGCGCCGCCTTCGCCGGCCTGGGCCTCGCCCTGCCGCCGGGCCGGGTGGTGGCCAATCTCGCCCCGGCGGACCTTCCGAAGGAAGGCAATCACTACGACCTGCCCATCGCACTCGCCCTGATGGCGGTGATGGGAATCATCCCCCAGGACGCCCTGGACGGGTGGTCGGCGATCGGCGAGCTGAATCTGAACGGCGAGATCGCTCCCGTGGCGGGCGCCCTTCCCGCGGCCATGGCGGCGGGGGCCCTGGGGCTCGGCCTCATCTGCCCGGAGGCCTGCGGGCCCGAGGCGGCGTGGGCCGGAGAGACGGCGATCCTCGCGCCCCGCTCCCTGATCGCCCTGGTCAACCACTTTCGCGGCAGCCAGATCCTCGGCCAGCCCAAGCCAGGGCCGATGATCGAGAGCCCGCGCGGCCCGGACCTGAAGGACGTCAAGGGCCAGGAAAACGCCAAGCGCGCCCTGGAAATCGCCGCCGCCGGCGGTCACAATTTGCTCTATGTCGGGCCGCCGGGTTCGGGAAAATCCATGCTCGCCCAGCGCCTGCCCGGCCTGCTCCCGCCCCTGACGGCGGCGGAACTGCTCGAAACCTCCATGGTCCACTCCATTGCCGGCCTAATCGCCAAGGGGACGCTCAGCCGCCAGCGGCCGTTCCGCGCGCCGCACCATTCAGCGAGCATGGCTGCCCTCACCGGCGGCGGGGTGCGGGTCAAGCCGGGCGAGGTTTCCCTGGCTCACAACGGCGTCCTGTTCTCGATGAACTGCCGGAATTCAGCGCCCAGGCCCTAGACTCCCTGCGACAGCCCCTGGAATCCTCCGAAGTAACCATCGCCAGGGCCAACGCCCACGTCCGCTACCCCGCCCGGGTTCAGCTGGTCGCGGCGATGAATCCCTGCCGATGTGGCCACGGTGGTCTCGGAAAAGGTCATTGCGGCAAGGCCCCACGCTGCCAGCAGGCCTATCAGGGCCGCGTCTCCGGCCCGCTACTGGATCGCATCGACCTGACCGTGGAGGTCCCCCCGGTCACCGCCGCCGACCTCTCCCTGCCCCCGCCGGCCGAAGGCAGCGCCGAGGTCGCCGCCCGGGTCGCCGCCGCCCGCGACCTGGCCGCCGCCCGCGCCGAGGCGGCCGGAAACGGCGCGACCGCCCTCAACGCCCGGGCCGAAGGCGCGTGGCTCGAAACCATCGCCGCCCTCGATCCCCCCGCCAAGGCCCTGATGGCCCGCGCCGCCGAGGCCGGCGCCCTGACCGCCCGCGGCTGGACCCGCACCCTGCGCCTGGCCCGCACCATCGCCGACCTGGAAGGCGCGAACGCGGTGCGCCGGGTGCATGTGGCCGAAGCGCTGATCTATCGGCGGATCGGGCCGGCGAGCGAGGGTGTCGCTGAGATGAGGGCGAGCGTTTACGGGCTTTGATCAACGCTGGGCAAAGATCAGATTGGGTGCAAATGTATCATGTCACCGCTTCATCGCCTTGTTCATCGCTTTGGGTCCTCTTTCAGACCATGCCCCGGTTCCCAACCAAGCCGAAGGGGCCGGGCACCCGAAGGTGTCTCTCACAAAGGTCCTGGTTTTCCTTAATGGCGACGCCCGCTGTATGCCCTGGAACAGCAGCAAGTCTGATGTCAGCGGCAATCATGAAGTCTTTCAAGCACTTCACAGTTGGCTGATTCAAGTTGTAAAAGACTACGCTGCGCTGTCGCGTATATGGATGGGCGACTGGCCAGATCGGGTATTCCAGCACGACAGCGGTACGATTGTTGATGTCCCTGTCGAAGATTTTCCTACTGCGAAGAAGTCATACCTTCCGCCGATGCCAAAATCTCGCCCACGGTATGGCGAGGTCGTCACTGAGAAAAACCGCCAAATTGCAAAGAAGCAGCCTTGGACCAGGGGGCTCTATGAAGGCGTAATCGCGGCCGACCTGATCGCTAAGCAACAATTTGCGCAAAAGAATAGAATTGCGCTAATTGTACTGGACAGCACGCTGGAAATCGCGTTCAAAGAATATCTCGTGCATGACTCTGGAACGTATTACAGTGATTCGAAGATATTGGAAATTTAGGTCGCGAAATAGGGTACATACGGAAATAAAAAAGTACGTTACGATCAAATCTGAAATTTGGAAGAAGATTGGGCATTATTATGATTTGCGATGTAAATTTATTCATCAACGAGCGACCGTTGGTGTCAATAATAGCGAACTTGGGGATTTCAGAGAAATCGTAGAGGGTGTACTGAAAAAACTTTACAAACTCAAGTTTGAAGCCGCTTAGAAGTCGGGCTGCCGTAGTGCTTTTCTTCGTCGTCTAGCGACCGCAGCGCTATCCACTCCTTCATAAATTCTATCGCGGGGAGGGGAGGATAGCTGCTCATCGAATTCCGGGGGCACGGTATGCAATTGACGGGTGTCGGTTCGTGTGGACGAGGGGGCCGATGACTGAGGGGGTCTAGGAGGCGCGGGCGAGCGTCTGCGGGCTGGGACGAGCGCGCCGAAAGGATTCGCCCACCGTCCGGCATCTACGTCCGCCCCCCTCTTTGCGTTTGGCGGCGCGGGCGGCATATCAGGTCGGATCAATCCGCCCGCGCGATTCGCCTCGCGCCAAGGGTCCTGCGTTCGTGACCACGCCGCCCGCCATCGATCCGCCAGCGCGAGAGGCGCCGCCCAGGGCGCGCAGTTTCCTGGCCGCCCTGGCGGTGTTCGGCGAGCGGCCGGTGGCGGTGATGCTGGGACTGGGTTTCGCCGCCGGCCTGCCCAATTTCCTGGTGTTCGACACCATGTCGGCGTGGCTTCGCGCCGCGGGCCTGTCGCTGGCGGTGATCTCGCTCTTCAGCCTCGCCACGCTGCCCTATTCCTTCAAGTTCCTCTGGGCGCCCCTGGTCGACCGGACCGCGATCCCGATCCTCACCCGGCGCCTGGGCCATCGGCGCTCGTGGATGATCGTCGCCCAGGCCTGCGTGATCCTGGGCCTGCTGGCCATATCGGCCGGCGATCCGGCGCGCCGCCTGGGAGTCCTGGCCGTCTTCGCGGTGTTCACCGGCCTCGCTTCGGCCACTCAGGACATCGTCATCGACGCGTGGCGGATCGAGGCGGTGGATTCCTCGCGCCAGGGCGCCATGGCGGCGGCCTATCAATGGGGCTACCGGGTGGCCAATGTCGTCGCCGGCGCCGCGCCCTTGCTGCTGGCCGACCGCATCGGCTGGAGCGCCGCCTATGTGGCCATGGCCGCCGTCATGGCGCTGGGCGTGGCCGCCGTCCTCCTGGCCCCTCGCGAACGGGAACACGTCATCCGGCCGATCTCCACCGATGGCGTCGCCGCCGCGCCCGCCTGGGAGTTCGCCGAATGGGCCGCGCGCCTGGCGGTCATGGTGCTGGGCGCGCTGCTTTTGGGCTCGGGCCTGGGCGCCAAGGCCGATCTTCTGGCCGGCGCCTTGCGAGCCGTCGGCGCGGACCAGGCGGGCGGCGCCCTCATGAAGGCCTGGACGGCGAAGCCGGGCGGCGTGTGGCTGCAGCTGATTTCCGTGCTGGCGGGGTTCGCGGTCATCGCCCTGGCCGCCTCGCCCCTGCCCGGGGTGCGCACCCGGCCGGGGGTGTTCCTGTTCCATGCCCTGGGCGACCCGCTAGCGGATTTCTTCGCGCGCTTCGGCAAGCAGGCCGGGCTGATCCTGGCGCTGATCTGCCTCTACCGGCTGTCGGACTTCGTCCTCAACATCATGAACGCCTTCTACCAGGACCTGGGCTTTTCCCTCACCCAGATCGCCGAGGTGCGCAAGGTGTTCGGCGTCGGGGCCTCGATGCTGGGGGTGTTCGTGGGCGGCCTCTCCATCGCCCGCCTGGGCGTGATGCGATCCCTGGTCATCGGCGCGATCGCCCTTCCGATCACCAACACCATCTTCGGCTGGCTGGCCCTCCAGGGGCCCAGCATCCACGCCCTGCTGGTCGCCATCGGCATCGACAACATCGTTTCGGCCTACGCGGGGACCTGCCTGATCGCCTATATGTCGAGCCTGACCGGCGTGGGCTTCACCGCCACCCAGTATGCCCTGTTCTCATCGCTCTATTCCCTGCCGGGCAAGCTCATCGCCTCCCAGTCGGGAAGGCTCGTGGAGGCGGCGGCGCGATCGGCCCAGACGGGCGGCGTCTTCGCGCCCCTCAAGGCCCTGTTCGCCCACGCGCCGCCCGAGGCCTTCGCCGCCGCCATGGCCAAGTCCCAGGTGTCGCCGGCGGCGCTGGGCGCCGGCTATGTGGTGTTCTTCCTCTATTCCGGGGTGATCGGGCTTGGGGCCATGGCCCTCGCCGTTCTGGTGGCCCGAGGCGACGGCGCGCGGGCGGCGGGTCGCTAGCTGGAGCGGGGAACGCGGGAGATCCATCCCCCCACCTTCAGACCGAACCCTATTCCCCTCAAGCCACCGCCAAGGTCGGGATCGCGGCGATTTCGGCGGCAAGTTCGCGTTCGGCGGCCTTCACATCATAGAGCTGTTGCATCCCCAGCCAGATCATCGGCCCGTCTCCGACCAGCTTGCCGATGCGCACGGCCATGGGGGCGGTGATCGGCTGCTTTTCATTAAGGATATCGTAGAGCGTCTGGCGGGAGACGCCCAGCAGGCGGGCGATTTCGGCCTTGGGCTTGCCGAGCGCCGGCCGCCCGTCTTCACGAAGCAGTTCACCGGGATGAACGGGGCGCAGGGCGGCGGTCAAGGGGTTGCCGGTCATCAGTGATAGTCCTCCAATAAAGTAGCCCCCACCGTCGCCAACATTCGCGCAATATTACCTCTTTCCCCGCGAAAGCGGGGACCCAGGTTTTTTCTGCAACCCCCCCCGCGCTCTACGATAGACCCCCGCGTACGCGGGGGCTGGGTCCCCGCTTTCGCGGGGAAATCGGTGAAAGATTGGTGGGATCGAATGTTAGAGTCACAGCACTACCCGGCCAAACACACCACCGGTGCGACCCGCAGGTCGCGGCGCAGGTCGTCGGCCACGCGGCCATAGTTCTCCGCGGTGATCGACTCGCCGACGGCGGCGCCCGGCGCCCGGACCCCGGCGGCCGCCAGGGCGGCCCTCAAGGATTGGGGCGTGGTGGTGTAGATGCGGCCGCGCCGGGGCGCCTCGGCGATGGTGACGCCGATCACCCGGCCGGCGCCGTCGAGGGCCGGCGCGCCGGAAAGCCCCGCCAGGCCGGGCGCCAGGCCGGTGGTGCGGCCGATCTCCGCCCACGCCAGGACCGGTTCGGCCCCGGCGCCCCGGCCGCGCACCCTCAGCTTGTCGCGGCCGACCAGGCGGGAGGCGGCCTCGCCCGCCTCGCCGTGCGGGAACCCGGGATGGAAGGCGATCGAGCCTCGCCGCAACGCGCTCTCCGGCGCCAGGGGCAGGCCCGGCGTCCCGCCCTTGGTGATGAGGAGCGCCGTTTCGCTCCGCGGATCGAGGCGCGCCTCGGCCGCCACGCCGCGCCCCGGTGCGACCAGGACGGCCACCCTGGCGCACCCCTCGACCACATGGCGGGCGGTCAGCCAGACGCCGCCGTCGGCGACGGAAAAGGCCGTGCCGGCCCCCGGTCCGGCCGGAATCGGCGCCTTGACCACCAGGGCCGGGGCGAACGGCGAGGCGGGCTCCAGGATCGCGCGCGCCTGGGCCGGCATGGGGGGAGGGGCGGGAGGCGCGTCGGAGTGCTCCCGGCCGGCGACGGCGATCAGGATGAGGCCGAGCACCACCGCCAGATAGGCCAGCCAGTCAGGCGGGCGCGGGAAAGTCATGCGCGGCGCGACGCTCAGCCGGCGACGGCGGCTGCGAGGATCAGGGCGGCGGCGATCTTGGCCCCCACCAGCAGGGCCGCGGCCGACACCTCACCCTTGGCGATGCGGGCCGGCAGGCCACGCAGCATCAGGTCGATCAGGCGGAACACGGCCATCTGCACGACCAGGGTTCCCACGCCCCACAGGGCGACGTCGATCAGGGACATCGACACGGCCAGGGACGCGGCCAGGGGGATGGCCAGGCCCACGAGCACCCCCCCGAAGGAGATGGCCGCGGCCGCGTTGCCTTCACGGATCAGGCGGATCTCCCGGTGCGGGGTGAGCAGCGCATAGATCGCCGCGCCCGCCGCCAGGATGAGGAGGCCCACCCCGGCATGGAGGAGGGTGAGAGGGAAGCCCATGGCCCAGGCCTGGAGTTCCGGGTTCAGCGTGACGCGGAGCATTGCGGGGCTCAAAAGGGGGGACGAGGGGTCGCGCAGACTAGTGTAGTGGCCCTAACAAAGCATCCCCATCACCCCCGCCGACGTTTCCGGGGCCATTGTCCGCCGCGTTAAAACGCTTTGTTCGGTGCTCCCCTTCACCGTCACCCCGGACGGCAGCGAAGCGAAGCGCAGCGACGATCCGGGGCCTAGGGGACCGGACGGCTGTCTCCCGTGGCGGGCGCCGCGCCTGGTCACCTAGGTCCCGGCTCTCCGGTCAGCTTCGCTTCCCTTCGGCCGGGATGACGATGAGAGTTGGAAAGGCGGTGAAAAAAACGGACGGTCAGTTCGCGCGGCAGGCCGAGTGGCCGATCAAATGTTTAAAGTCACAAGGCTGGCGGCCGGGCGGCCCTCCGCCATGACCGGCGCGCCGCAAGGCGAAAATCACGCCAATCTGAACGATGTTCAAATTTTTGCTTGCGCCCAGGTTATCATTGGTATCTAATCACTGCTAAGTTCCGAGTCGGATCACCGCCTGCTCCCCTCAGGCGGCGACTGGGGCCCGGGCGGCGGTGCGCCGCCGCCCCTTGTCTCTCGCACACGGAAGGCCTTGACCCTTGAAACTGCAAATCGCGACGGCCTGCGCCGTCGTCTCCCTGAGCCTGGCGGGCGTCGCCCACGCCGACTCGATCAGCGCCACCCTGGAACGGCCCGTGGCGGGCCACGCCGAGTTCCTGCTCGCCCATGCGGACTGGAGCTGCGACGGCGCGACCTGCGTCGGCGC
>JBBQGZ010000054.1:0-14545 GCA_038323535.1 Caulobacterales bacterium | reverse complement strand
GATGATCGCCATGGGCCGAGCAACGTGGACCCGTGCGCCGGGACCGTCACTGGCACTTGGCAGGCGGAGGGCGCTCGGGTCCACCGTGGCCGCCCACAGGCTTGCCAGCTCCCGATCCGACAGGGTCCTCTCGCGGGCCTTCTCTTCCGCCAGCTGTTGCACGCCGATCGCTGGGTTCACCGCCAAACGTTCCTCCGCGACCGCATAGGCGAAGACCTGGCGGATCAGCGCCTGGGTCCGGTTGATCCTGGCGCCCAATCCCTTGGCCTCCATAGCCCGCAGCAGACCCCGAACGGCGGACCGGTCCAGATCCTCAATCGCCGTCGTCTTCCACGTCGGCTCGATATGGACGCGGTAGTTTCGGCGCTCGTCGGCGAGCGTGGATTGGCGCTTGGCGCGCCCCTTCGGTTTCCACTTCCCCGCTTCGGAGGCCACGAAATAGGCCCCGATCAAATCGCCGAACGTCTTGATCGGCTCGGCACGAGCGCGGAGGCCATCGCGGCGCTTTTCCGCAGCCGGGTCGTCGCCCTTCGCGACGCGCGCCAAGGTCGCCATAGCTTCCGCGCGCGCCTGGGCCAAAACCATGACGGGGAAGGCGCCCAGCGTCATGCGGCGCTGGCGGCCGTCGTTGATTCGGTAGCGCAGGCTCCAGACCTTTCGGCCCTCGGCGGACACACGGAACTCGAGCCCGGTGATCTTGGCGTCGTGGTAGGCGGCCTGACCCGATCGCGCCGGCTTGACGCCTTCGCAGAACCGGTCGGTGAGCAGCCTGGCGGCCATATCGAGCGCTTCCTGTTTGTGACCTGAGCGCCCCAACCTACCGGCTAGGTCCCAAATAGGTCACAGGACGACGAAACAGTCTGAGATTGATTGGTTCGCCGTGAAACGCAAGAGCTAGGTTTTCAAAGGGGAATTGAGGGACGGCGAAACCGCGTGAAAACCGATGAAATCCTTAGGCCACTAGATTGTGGATCTAGAGGTCCCCCGTTCGAGCCGGGGAGGCGGTACCATATTCTGGACCGCGCCCACTTCAGATGACATCCCCCGGGGCCAGGCCGCAGGGGTGGGCCTCGGCGCCGGTCTCGACCTGCAAGGTCGCGTGATGGACGGCGAAGCGCGTCTCGAGCTCGGCGCAGGCGCGATGGAGAAGGGCGTCGTCGATCCCGGCGCCCGGCCGGACAAGGTGGGCGGTGAGCGCGGTCTCGGTGGTGCTCATGCCCCAGATATGCAGGTCGTGCACTTCGGTGACCCCCGGCAGGGCCCCCAGGTATTTGAGCACCGCCGCGCGGTCGACGCCGCCAGGCACCGCCTGCAGCGCCAAATCCAGGGACTCGCGCATCAGTGACCACGTCCCCGCGACGATGATCGCGCCGATGATCAGGCTCGCGGCGGGGTCCAGCCACGCCCACCCGGTGAGGAGGATGAGGCCGCCGGCCGCCGCCACGCCCAGGGCGACCAGGGCGTCGGAGGCCATGTGCAGGAAGGCGCCGCGGATATTGAGGTCATCCTTGCGGCCCGACGCGAACATCGCCGCGGTGAAGCCGTTCACCGCGACCCCGGCGAGGGCCACGACGATGACGGTGATTCCGGCCGAGGGTTCGGGATGCATCAACCGTAGAATGGCCGCCCAGGCGATGCCGCCGGTGACCACCAGCAGAAGGGCGGCGTTGCTGAGCGCCGCCAGGATCGAGGAACCGCGCAGGCCATAGGTGTACCGCTCGCTGGGCCCCTTGCGCGCCAGGGTGGCGGCCAGCCAGGCCACTGCCAGGCTCAGCACGTCGCCGAAGTTGTGCCCCGCGTCGGCCAGCAGGGCCAGGGAGTTGGCCAGCAAGCCATAGACCGCTTCGGCGGCCACGTAAGCGATGTTGAGCGCGATCCCGATCGCGAACGCGCGCCCGAACGACGCCGGGGCGTGGTGGTGATGATGAGCGTGGAGGTGCGGAGGGGTCATTGGTGGTGTCCCTTCTCACATGAATTGGGCGGTTCCCAAATAATCTGCCAGGGCTATTCCTGCTTAGCTGGGGGCTCCAGCTAAGCGCGCTGCTGTTTGATCCTTTAACGTCAAGGTGCGGATGGTGGACACCCGACGCGCGGTTCGCGGCCCACGAGCCGGCCCATGCACTTCGAAAGTCTGATAGATGTCACGGTCTTCAATCGCGGGAGCGCGCCGATGGTGAAACGGGATTTCCGCAGGTCGCGGGTGGGGGCGCATCAGCTCGAACCCGAAACCCTGATGCTGGGGTTCGGCTTCGATCCCAGCTTGTCGGAAGGAGCGGTCAAGACGCCGATCTTCCTGACCTCCACCTTCGCCTACAAGACCTGCGCGGAGGGCAAGCTCCTGTTCGACTATATGAGCGGGCGAAGCCCGGCGCCCCAGGGCGCCGACGCCGGCCTGATCTACACCCGCTTCAACAATCCCAACCTCCAGATCGTCGAGGAGCGCCTGGCCGTCCTGGAGCGGGCCGACGCCTGTTCGGTGTTCTCCAGCGGCATGGCGGCGATCCTGACCGCCATCCTGTCGGTGGCCGATCCGGGCCAGGTCATCCTGCGCAGCCGGCCGCTCTACGGCGGAACCGAAACCCTGTTCGACACCCTGCTGGCCAAGCTCGGCATCGCCAACGCCAGTTTCGTCGATGGCGTGAACCCGGGCGCCGTCCGCGCCGCGGCGGCGGAGGCGATGGCCAAGGGCCCGCTGGCGGCGATCTACGTCGAGACCCCGGCCAACCCCACCAACGCGGTGGTCGACCTGGACTTGATGGCCGCCGTCGCGCGGGAGGCGGCCGAGCGGCAGGGCGCCCGGCCGCCGATCATCGTCGACAACACCCTGCTGGGGCCGCTCTATCAGTCGCCGCTGGATCACGGCGCCGACCTGGTCGTCTATTCCCTGACCAAATATGTCGGAGGCCACAGCGACCTCATCGCCGGGTCCGTGGCCGGGTCCGCGGCCTTGATGAGGAAGGTGCGATCCCTGCGAAACCTGATCGGCAACCAGCTCGACGTGCATAGCGCCTGGATGCTGACGAGATCGCTGGAAACCCTGCGCCTGCGCATGGACAAGGCCTTCGCCAACGCCAAGGAGGTGGCTCTTTGGCTGAAGGATCAGCCCGCCGTGGAGCGCTTGGCCTATCTGGGCGATTTGCCGCCCGGATCGCCCGAGGCCGAGGTGACGGCGCGCCAGAGTGGGGCCATGGGCGCGACCTTCTCGTTCGTCGTGCGCGGCGGGCGCGAGGCGGCGTTCAAGGTCCTGGACCGGCTTCAGGTGTTCAAGCTGGCGGTGAGCCTGGGGGGCACCGAGTCCCTGGCCTGCCACCCGGGCAGCACCACCCACTCCGGCGTCTCGGCCAACGAACAGGGAATCCTGGGCATGGAAGAGGGCTTGATCCGCCTTTCCATCGGCGTCGAGGCCCCCAAGGACCTGATCGCCGATCTGGCCCGCGGCCTGGCGGCGCTCAATGGGTGACGCCCTTAAGGCTCCTTCGCATCCCGGACCGGATGGCCGTCGCGCGAGAGCAGGATCGCCAGCCAGCGGGTGCTTTCGAACTCGGCGGCGATGGCCATGACGGCGACGGTGAGGGGGGTAGAGAGCAGGATGCCCGGCGCGCCGAGGATCGCGCCCCAGAAGCCGATCGAGATCAGCACCAGTAGGGGGTCGATGTTGAGTTCGTCGCTCTGCAGCTTGGGCATCACCACGTTGTCGATGATGAACACCGATGTCCCCAGCACCGCGACCAGGGCGATGGGCCGGGTGAGGTCGTCGTATTGCGACAGGGCGAGCAGCCCGGGAAAGATCGAGCCGGCGATCGGGCCGACGATCGGCACATAGGCTGCCAGGAAGACCACGAAGGCGACGAAGAGGGCGTCCTTCACCCCCAGGACCGACATCAACCCCCAAGCCGCCGCCGCGATCATCAGGGCCTTGAGGGTCTGCAGGCGCACGTAGCGCTCCACCGCGTCGCGGACGCTGGCCGCCACCCGTTCGGCGGAAAGGCGCCGCGCCGAGGTGCTGTAGAGGTGTTCGAGTTTGCGGCCGAAGGTCACCCGCGAAGCCAGCAGGAAGCCGAAATAGATGATCACCAGCACGCCGTAGGAGATGAGGCCGCGCGCGGCGGCGAACAGGCTCGCCAGGACCCGGGAAGGCTCGACCCCGCTGAACATCTGCTCCAGGGTGATCGGCGGCGCGCCCACGGCGGACATGAAGCGGAGAATCAGGCCGTCCAGCTTGGGGGCGAGGCCGCGGACCTCGACGGCGAAGAGCGGGGCCTCGATCACGAACAGGCCGCCGATGGCGCCAAAACCAATCAGGATGAAAGCGCCGGCGATGCCTCCCCTGACCCAATCGGGAGTTCCGGGCAGGCGATGCTGCATGACGCGCGAGACCGCGTCGATCAGCAGCAGCAGGAAGATCGCCACCACCAGAGGCGTCAGGATCTCGTGGAAGAAGCGCACCAGGGCCAGGGCCAGGACGACGGCCATGAACACCGCGGCATTGCGCACGATGCGAAGCGCGGTGGGCGCCTCGCTCAAGCCGCCGCCCGTTGCGCCGGTCGCCGCAGATCGGCCGCCAAGCCCTCTCCCATCAGGTCGATGAAGTTTTCACGATAGAAGCCGTCGATCGCCCGCAAAGAGGCGTGGCCCAGGGAATCGTCGAACCGCTTGAGCGGGTTTCGGCCGCCTTCCACGTGCGGGTAGTCGGAGGAGAAAAGGCAGATACCCTCGCCGCTCTGGCCGATGATCCAGCCGGCGTCCTCGTGCGGATAGGGGGTCACACGCACCTGCCGCGCGACGATTTCGCTGGGCGGCGCGGAGAGCCGGTGCAGGCGCTCCTCGTTCTTGTAGAAAGCCGTGTGCGCCGAATCCATGAACCGCATCCAGCTCGGCAGCCAGGAGGCGCCCAGCTCGATCGCCCCGAATTTCAGGCGCGGGAAGCGGTCCATCACCCCGTCGATGATCAGCGCCGCCAGGGTCTGCATGACCGAAGTCGGAATGGCCATGAAGCTCACCGAAGTGAAATTCTCTTCGCCGCCGTGGAAATCCTTGACCCGCGGCAGGCCGTTTTCGAAATAGGCGGCGTTCAGCTTTTCCTCACCCCCGACGTGGAACAGGATCGGGATGCCGGCCTCCTGCGCCATGGCCCAGACCGGGTCGAAGCCGACGTGACTGGGGGAGTGGCCGCGGGGGCAGCGCGAGGGAACGAGCAGGGCCTTGGCGCCCAGCTCGAGCGCTTCGCGGGCGGTCTTCGCGGCGCGCGCGAAGTCGGCCAGGGGCACATAGGCGGTCGCCAGGAGCCGCCGATCCGCCGCGCAAAAAGCGGTCATCATGCGGTTGTGCGCCTGGGCGGCGGCATGGCAAAGGTCGAGGTCGGGGCCGTCGTCCAAGCCGAAATTCCCCAGGCAGAAGGTGGTGAAGACGAGCTGGCTGGCGAAGCCCAGCAGATCGATCGCCTTCGCACGGTCGTCGCGCCGGAACGCGCCCAAAGCCTGGTAGTTCTTGCGCAGGAGAAGCTCGTCGTCCTCGCCGGCTCTGAACGCGAGGTCTTCCCGCTGGCGCAAAACCTCGTCGGTCCAGCCCGGCTTGCCGAGTTTGCGGCGATAGGCGGGCAGGGCGTGAAACGCGTCGCGGAGCCTGGGATCGAACCAGTCGTCCAGGCAGTCAGGCAATTCCATCAGATGAGAATCCGCGTCATGAACGATGCGGCCTTGCACATAGGGCATGGGCGGTCTCCCGAGCGGCGGTCATTGTCTGCGCGAGGCGGCATGAAACACAAGGCGAAAGTCGGCGGGGCCATAGTCGCCGCGGCGTTGGCGTGCGCCGGGGCGCCGGCATGGCCGAGGGACGGGCCCGGCGGGCCGCGAGCGTCGGCGGCGCTCACCGCTCTTGCCGCCGACCTGCGCGGCGCCGACAGCGCCACCTAGGTCCTGCGGCGCTGGTGCGCGGCGGGGGTTTTTGCGAGGCCGGCGACGATCACGGCTCTTCGCCAGGGCGGGATCGACAAGCCGGCGGATACGAAGACTCGCGCCCTGCTGCGCGCGCGGCCGGGCGAGGCGATCCGCTACCGCCGCGTGCGGCTCGCCTGCGGCGCCCATGTCCTGTCGGAGGCCGACAACTGGTACCTGCCGGCGCGCCTCACGCCGGACATGAACCACCGGCTCGAGGCGACCGACACGCCCTTCGGCGTCGTGGCCCGCCCGCTCGCCTTTCATCGCCGGATCGTGGAGATCGAACCCTTGGCGGGCGCGCGCCAAGTGCTGCGGGTGAGGGCGGTGCTGGTCGCCGGCTCGGGCGCGCCGTTCAGCGTGGTGGTGGAAACCTATTCCCGCGAGCTGCTTTCGATCACTCCGCCGGGTCGGTGAACACCGGCTCGCGCTTCTGAAGATTGGCCATCACCGCCTCGACCTGGTTGGGGCTGCCGATCAGCGCCACCTGCTCGACGGTTTCCTGGATGAGACCGGAGGCCGCATCGGCGAGGCTGGCGTGGTTCAGCAGGCGTTTGGAGGCGCGCACCGCGTCCGGACTCTTGCCGGCGATCTCCCGGGCCACCGCGAGGGCCTCGGCGCGAGGATCGGCGCAGACGCGGGTCGCGAAGCCCATGGCCAGAGCTTCCTCGCCGGAGAAGACGCGGCCGGTGTAGGTGAGCTCGCGCACCAGGTCCTCGCGGACCAGGTGGCGCATGAGCTGGGGGCCGGCCATGTCGGGGACCAGGCCCCATTTGATCTCCAGGATCGCCAGTCGGGCGTCCGGGGCGACAAAGCGCATGTCGGCGCCGAGCGCGAGCTGGAAGCCGCCGCCGAAGGCGACCCCGTGCACCGCGGCGATCACCGGCACGGGGATCTCGCGCCACACCCAGACGGCGTACTGGGCGCGGTTGGCGATGCCGTGGCTGCGCGCGGCCAGGCCCCCGTCGACGGACGCCGCGGCGGTCGCGGAACCCTGGGCCATGCGGCCGAAACTGCCCATGTCGAGGCCGGCGCAGAAGGCGCGCCCCTCGCCCGACAGCACCACGGCGCGCAGCCTAGATTCCCTCTTCAGCCGCTCGCCGGTCGCGATCAGCGCCTCGAACATGGCGTCGTCCAGGGCGTTGAGTTTGTCGGCGCGGGCGAGGCGGACATCGGCGACGCCTGACTCGATCTTCACCGTGACGCGGTCGTTCATGGGCGCTCTCTCCGCGCGCCGCGGATGACGCCCACGGCCAGGGCGGCGACTATCCCGCCGGCCAAAAGAAATGGCAAACCGGCCGGGGGAAGAGCGTGGAGGCGCAGGCCGAGCGCGCCAAGCCCAATCGCCGCCAGCGCCGTCAGGCTCAGCCAGAGGTCGGCGGCGAACATCTTGGAAATCTCGGCGGCGAGGGCCTTTAGCACCTGCATCAGGCTGGCCTCGCCACGCGGCGGCGCACGACACCCGCCAGGGCGACGCCGATGGCCAGATAGAAGCTCACAAGGCCCAGGATCGACCAATCGCCGCCCGGAAAGGGCGCGCCGAGGCCCTCGGCGGACCAGAAGACGCCAAACCCGGTCAGGAGGGCGCCGACGACAAATTTCAGGCTGTTTTCAGGGATCTGGGACAAGGGCCGGCGAACGAACATCCCCGCGGCGAGCACCGTGGCGCACGCCGCCGCCGCGCCCAGGGCCGAGGGGAGCAGCAGGCCCGGCCGCGCGCCGACCGCCAGGACGATGAACACCACCTCGGTCCCCTCCAGCAGCACCGCCTTGAACGCGGCCATGCCCGCCAGCCAGTCGGCCGCCTGCTCGCGCGCCTCTGTCTCGCGCCGCAGCGCCAAGGTCTGCTCGCCGAAGGCCGCGTTCTCGTCATGGAGGGGCAGGGCGCCGCCGGCCCTCAACACCGCCTTGCGCAACCAGCCCAGGCCGAACACCAGCAACAGGACGCCGACCGTCAATTGCAACCCGTGGATCGGAACCCGAGCGAGCAAGGGGCCCAGGATCGCCACCGCCAGGGCGAGCACCGCCAGGGCGGCCGCGGTTCCCAGCGCCGCCGGCCTGGGGCCGCGCACGACGCTGACCGCCAGGACGATGGTGAAGGCCTCGACCACCTCCACCGCCGAGGCGACGAACGAGGCGGCGACGATCGGCGCGGCTGTGGCGAGGCTCAGCATCGCGGAGTGTCTAGGCTGGGGCGGCAGGGGAGGGAAGGGCGCCCCGCGCTGTCGAAGCTCTTCGCGCGCCCGCCGGTGGCTATTTTTTTGGTATGGACGAAGATCGGACGCCTCATCGTGTCCAAGGAGCCTTGCCGTGGCAGTCACCTATCTTTGGATCGCGCTGGGGAGCGCCCTGGGCGGTGTCGCGCGCTTCGCCTGTTCGAGCCTGATCGCGGGCTGGTTCGGCCCGGCCTTCCCGTTGGGCACGGTGGTGGTGAACGTCGTGGGCTCATTCATCATCGGCTTCTTCGCGACGCTCACGGGGCCGGACGGCCGGTTGCTGGTTACGGGCGACATCCGCCAGTTCGTCATGGTCGGCCTGTGCGGCGGCTACACCACCTTTTCCTCGTTCAGCCTGCAGACCCTGACCCTCGCCCAGGACGGTGAGTTCGCCCGGGCCGGTCTGAACGTTGGCGCCTCGGTCGTGCTTTGCCTGCTATCGGTGTGGCTCGGCTATGCCGCGGCCGCCGTCGTGAACGCCGTGAAGGGAAGCTGACCCATGCGAGCGCCGCAAACCGCCGTTCTCCTCAGAATCTATACCGAGGAAGGTAAGATGAACAACCACCGGCCGCTCTACGAAGACATCGTCATGAAGGCGCGGGCGGCGAAGCTGGCGGGCGCGACGGTGTTGCGCGGGCCGATGGGCTATGGCCTGCACGCCGTCATCCACACCGCCAAGATACTCGACCTTTCGGCCAAGCTGCCGCTGGTCATCGAGATCGTCGACGCCGAAGACAAGATCCGCGATTTCCTCGTCGAGCTGGAAGGCATGAAGGACTTGGGCCTGGTGACTTTGGAAAAGGTCGAGGTCATCCACTACGGGAGCGCCGCCAAGGGCTGAGCGGCGACCGAAGGATCAGGCCGCCAGCGGCGCCCGTTCCCGCGCCAGGGCCGCGCGATAGACGCTCGCCCCGGTGAAATCGCGGAACTCGAGGTCGAGGGAATCCCCGGCGAGGTTGAATATGGCGAAACCGGAGCGCGAAAGAGCGAACCGGGTCCCGGCGATCCGCCCGGTCGGGCGCACCTCCGAGCCCGCGCCGCTGCAGATGTAGTCCACGGCGCCCACGCGGATATGCTGCATGTCGTGCTCGTGACCGTTGATGTAGGCCTGGACCCCGTGCTTTTCGAGCAAGGGCTTGATCAAGGTGAGCAACTCGGGAGTGTTGCCGTGGGCGCTGCCGCCCGAATAGAGGGTGTGGTGGCCGACGACCAGTTTCCAGGCGGCCGTGGAGCGGCCTAGCCCCGTATCCAGCCAGGCCAGTTGCGTCGCGACATCCTCACCGGCCACGTTGCCGGCGATAACCCCCTCGACCTTGGCCCGATGCTTGTGCACCAGGGGCGAAGAGTCGATGAAGAACAGGTCGAGGCCCGGCGCCCCGATCTCGGCCCCGGAAACCTTGAAATAGCGGCTGGGCATTCGCCAGCGCGGGCTAATCTTGGCGTAGTCCACCTGCGCCTGCGGATTGCCGCGGTAGTCGTGATTGCCCAGGGCGACGTACCAGGGGACCTGCAGGGACGCCGCCGTATAGATATCCTCGAACGAGGATTTCCATTGCCGGTCGGCCGCCGAGCGGACGCCGTTTTCGTAGAAGTTGTCGCCCACCGAGACGACGAACCGGGCGCCGATCTCGGCCGCGGCCTTGCCCATGGCCGCCGCCACGTCCTTCTGATGAGAGGCGCCGTCCCGCCCCCAGTCTCCCAGGGCCAGGAAGCTGACGCCGCCGCCGGCGGCGCGCGCCGCGCCGCGCGGGATCGTCGCGGCCAGAGCGCCGGCGGCCATGCCGCTCGCGACCGAGCGGCGGGTCACGGAATCGAAAGGCATGGATCGGCTCCAGAAAGTTGATCGACCCGTTACCACGAAATCATGACGGATTTGTCGCCGCCGCGGCCCCGGCCAGCCCGGAAGCCGCTTGACATTATGTGCGTAGTAGCTTACCGTTAGTCATGGCTAACACAGTGATCGCGACGGCGGCCCTGGGCGCGCTGGGGGATGGGACGCGGCGGGCGATCTTCGAGCGCCTGGCCCAGGGGCCCTTGGCCGTGGGCGCGCTGGCCGCGGGGCTTCCGGTCACCCGGCCGGCGGTCTCGCAGCACCTCAAGGTGATGAAGGACGCGGGGCTGGTGATCGACCAGGCGCGAGGAACGCGGCGGGTCTATCGCCTCGATCCCCGGGGGATCGGCGCGATGCGCGACTGGCTGGGCGAATTCTGGACCGGGGGCCTGGCGGCCTTCGAAGACTATGTCGACAACGACAGGCACGAGGAGGCGAGCCATGACGATCGCGCCGATTGAAAAAGAAGTCACCGTGGCGGCGCCGCCGGCGCGGGCGTTCGAGATCTTCACCCGCGACATCGGCCGCTGGTGGCCGAAGGGCAGGACGGTCGGGGCCAAGCCCCACGCGGCGATCGTCATCGAGCCGCGCGCCGGCGGGCGGTGGTTCGAGCGCGACGACGAGGGGGCCGAGACCCAGTGGGGCACGGTCCTAGCCTGGGCGCCGCCGGAGCGGCTGGTGCTGGGCTGGAGCCTCGACGCGGCCTTCAAGTTCGACCCGGACCTGGTCACCGAGGTGGAGCTGACCTTCCGCGACGCCGGCGAGGGCAGGACCCGCGTCACCCTCGTCCACCGCGACCTCGAGCGGTTCGGCGAGAGCGCCGAAAAGGTGGCCGCTCAGCTCGGCGGCGGCTGGCCGACCATGCTGGGGCATTTCGCCGATTTCGCGGCAAAGCATTCAACCCAAAAGGAGCCTTCGAGATGACCGACTTCACCGTCCACACCATTCCGGGCAGCCCCTTCGCCCGCGCCGTCATGATCGCCCTGGAGGAAAAGGGCCTTCCCTGGCGCCTCTCGCCGCTTAGCCCCGGCCAGACCCGGCAGCCGGCCCATCTGGCCCGCCATCCCTTCGGCCGCATGCCGGTGATCGAGCACGGCGATTTCACGCTCTACGAGACCCAGGCCATCCTGCGCTACATCGACCGCGTGGCCGCCGCCCCGCCGCTGACCCCCGCCGCCCCGCGCGCCGCGGCGAGGATGGATCAGCTGATGAACATCTGCGACTGGTATCTCTTCCAGGGGGTCGGCAATGTCATCGCCTTCGAGCGCGTGGTCGGGCCGAGGCTGATGGGTCGCGCCCCCGACGAGGGCGCCATCGCCGCCGCCATGCCCAAGGCCCATCCGGTGTTCGACGAGATCGGCCGGCTTCTGGGAGGGCAAACCTTCCTCGCCGGCGACGCCTTCACCCTGGCCGACGGCATGGTCGCGCCGCAGATGGCGTTCATGGCCCTGACCCCGGAATGGGCGGCCCTGACCGCGCGCAACGCCAATCTCGCCTCGTGGCTGGAGCGGATGGAGGCGCGGCCGAGCTTCCAAGCGACGACTTGGGAGCGGGTGGCGGAACTGGCCAAGGCGGCGTGAGGGGTGGCGGAGGACGAGGGGTTCGAACGGGTGAAAGGCCGGCTGGGGCGTCATGTGGCCAGCCTGAAGGCGTATCTGGAGACGGGAGAGGGCGCGCCGTCACCTCACCAAGCCGCAGGTTTCTGGATGTGCCCATTGGCGTCGGTGAGAGCGGGGGGAAACTGCGACGCCGCTAGCACATGCACGCGAGGATCGATCTTGAAGTCCGCGAGCCGCCTAAGCTCGATGCTGCCTCTGGGGCGCGGCGGGACCAGCCCTATGGTCAAACCACAATCAGCCTTGGCCATGCGGATCGGCGTGAGCAGATCGGAATCATTGGAAACGACGACGGCGCACTCGCAATCCCCTCGATAGGCATCCCTGAGGAGGTGAGAGGCGAGATTGACGTCCGACCCCTTCTCTTCGGTTTTGAGCACCCAGTCGGTCATCACCGCGCCGGCGACATCCATCTTGAGCACCGGCTGGTTAGCCGCCATGAGCCAGCGTCTCGGACTCGCCGGATCGGTCTCGACCAGCGGCTGACGCACGACGGATGCGAGGAAATTGCCAAAATACAACTCTACACGCGACAGCGTCGCCAGCGCGCGGAGATAGGTCAGCTGCCGGATCGGCTGATCCGGATCATGCGGCCGTGCGTCGACCTTGGCCGTGAAGTAGCGGATGCGTCGAACGTCGTTCTTCGGGAGGAGCTGGTCGCAGAGCTTCTCCAGGTCGAGCCATTTGTACCGACCGCGCTTCAACAACCCGTAATAGAGGTTGAACCCGTCGATATAGACGTTCGTGCGCAACCGCCCCCGCGCCCCATAAAGTGCAACGGCGGGCTTTCGCCCGCCGCGCGCCCGGAAGCCGAAGCCGCCGGGGGAGTAGTGACTCAATATATAACGCCGAATTCATCATGCGCAAATGGGCTGCGTGCTAGCCGTGACGATTGACACCGTTTGGATCGTCCCGATGAAGGCGGAGCCAGCGCGGTCTGTCACCCCCTACGCGTCAACCTTCAATTCTGAGATCCAGCTTGATCACTCTGGCCTCAATGCCAGTGAGTTGTGCGATCTGCATCCGCGCCCAGGCTAAAACCGCGCTCACCGTCGATGGGCCGACCTCCTCGACCTCCTCGGGCGTCAAGTCTTCCGGCTCTGAAACAGGCACATCGGATGCGGCCCTTTCTAGTTCGTCCAACGAGAAACGCGCGATTGGCGAATACTCAGCGGCGAGCCCTGCTCCAATCTGCGAAGGGATGGTAGCATCACCCGCATCGAGCTTCACCCACATCCCATAGTTTTCGCGCACGGTGTGTTGGGCCGCAATGCGAGCCTTGTAGGAGGCGTCAAAACGCTGGCGGACTTGGTCGGCCGGGAACAAGTAGATGTCGATGTTCTGAGGATCGTGCCGATCATCGACAGCGGCCACCAGCACCAGCTCGACATCATCGAGCGTCTTCCACTTCGTCCCCTCTGCCAGAGGTTCAAAAGCCACCCAGCGGTCACGGGTGGTGCGAATCGACGCCACTTGCGATCTGCCGTCCTTCTCAAGTCGCCAGACGTTGCTTAGGCCCCGGCCGGGCTGCCGGACGAGCGTGTAGCCATTCTTCTCTGCGCCCATTCGTGCGGCACCGACCATCAGTCGCCACGAAGCAGTCTCGCCCATTCCCTTCAAACGGTTCGCCATATCGTTCCTCTCCTGTTCAAACGGATGACGCGCACGCAGCCGCCAGGTCAGAACGAATTAAACCGTAGGAGCAAATTATGTCAAGCGGTTTAAATCGTTTGAACGCGTACTAGCACGTCACGCACTGAGGTCACGACCGACTCACCGAACTCATCTCCGCTCCTACCCCCCCAATCAACCGAAACAGCGCCGGCATCACCAGCAGCACCAGCGGCCCCTGCGCGATCAGGCCGGCGATGATGGCTATCGCCAACGGCTTTTGCATCGAGGCGCCGAGCGCCAGGGGGGCGAGGGCGAGGATGGCGGCCAGGGTGGTCATGGCGATGGGGCGCAGGCGATTGGCGCCGGCATCCACCAGGGCCTGGCGCGGCGGCGCGCCGGCGGCGACCAGGCTGTCGTATTCGGTGAAATAGAAGATCGCCACCTCGGTGACGATGCCGATGACCATGGTCAGGCCCATCAGGGCCATGATGTCCAGCTCAACGCCCACCAGCCACAGGCCCGCCCCCACGGCGCAGGCGGCCATCAGCGGCATGGCGACGATGGCGGCGACGATGCGAAAGTTCTCGTAGATCAAGAGCAGCAGGACGGTGACGATGGCCAGGGCGGCGGCGAACACGGCGGCCAGGCCCAGGAAGGCCGACTGCTGTTCGGCGAAGAGCCCGCCCATCTCGAAGGTCACGCCGGCCGGCAGGATCCCGCCCCGGTTCAGGGCGCGCTTAACGTCCTTGGCCGCCGAGCCCAGGTCGCGGCCGACCACCCGGGCGGTGACCGGGACCATGCGCCGGCCACCCTCGCGTTCGATCTCCGCCTGGCCGGGCAGGGTCTCCACCGTGGCGATGCGCGACAGGGGCAGGATGTGGCCGTCCGCCGCGCGCAGGGGCAGGTCGGCGAGGAGGGAGGCGCGGTCGCGCCGTTCCGGCGGAATCCACACCCGCACGTCGGTGAGCAGGGCCCCGGTCTGGATCTGGGTCGCCACCTGGCCACTCTGCAGGGCGCCGATCTGCCGGGCGGCCTCTTCGGGCGCGATGCCCTCCAGGGCGGCTCTGGCCAGGTCGATGTGGATGTCCAGGGCGTCGCCGGCCACCACCACGCCGCTGCGCACCTCGGTGACGCCGCGCACGCTCCCGAGCCGCTTGGCCACCTCGGCGGCGGTGGCGTGCAGCAGGGTTTCGTCCTCGCCATAGAGCTTGACCTCGATCGGCTGGGGAACCGAGGTGAGATCGCCGATCAGATCCTCGATCAGTTGGGCGGTCTCGACATCGACGCCGGGAACCCGCGCCAGCACCTTGCCGCGGACCTCGCCCATCACCGCTT
>JBBQGZ010000053.1:0-15032 GCA_038323535.1 Caulobacterales bacterium | reverse complement strand
GCCGCCGTCGCCCACGGCATGAACGGCGACGACGCGCGAGCGAGGTCCTGGGCCCGGTCCGCGCTCGGCCGGCGCCCCGGCCTGACGGCGCCCGATTTTCTGCAAGCCTTTCCGATCCACGACCCGGCCACGCGCGAGCGGGTGTCGGGCGCGCTGAGCCGGCTGGACCTCTAAGCTGGCGGCAATCTCACGGTCGCATCCGGGGTGGTTTGGGCGGGGGGGCGTCGGCGTCTAGGGGTGTTGCCGCCGACGATCGAGCACCTCATAGTGCGCCGCGCGATCGTCGAATCGCGCCAGCACGGCGCGCGCCTCGGCCGGCACGTGGCTGATCTCGTAGTCCTCGCCCACGAAGCCCTTCACGTCGGCAAGGTCGTCGAACCACATCAGCGTCACGAATTCCACCCGTGGCCCGCCTCGCCGCATGAGATCGATGTGGCGGAAGCCGCGGATCCGCATCGCCTCGATTTTTGGGATGACCTCGCCGCGAACGATGCGTTCATAGGCGTCGGCGTTCTCGGGGGTTGTCCATCCGCGCCACAGCCTGCAGATCATTGTACCCACCTTTCAATCTTTCCGGCGCCACGACCATAAGTCCGGGTTAATACGTCAGAGGCGCCGCAGCGGAGGGAGTTCGCCTGAACGCCGGGCAAGGGAGTGACGATTCGCATCCCGCGCGCTAAATAGGAGTCTGGCGGCGGTTTCGCGACCCCGGACCAACAACAATGGCGGCGTCAAACCCGTGTAACCGAGACTAAAGTCGTGAAACCCATCCGCGAACCGCTGTCCGTTCCAATTGCGAAAGCTCATTGGCGCGGGCTCGAGACCCTCGTGGAGGAATGTTATCCTGGCCTCCACGAGAGCGCGCCACGCGCGGAGCCCCGGTTGTTGTTTCATCTCGGGGCGCCGGCCAGAGTCACCTGTCGTCACGACAATGTCGGCCATCCCCGGCTCCGATCTTGCGGAGACCTCGACTTCCTGCCGCCTTGGTCGTCGGTTTCCTGGGATGATCATGACCCTACGTCGACGATTAGCATCTGGATTTCCCCGTCCCTTCTGGCCACCGCGGCCCAGGGCAGGGCGCGGCCCGACAAGCGACGGCTCAACGAGCCGAAGATCGGTCAACGCGACGCCCGGCTCTTCCAAATAGCGCTCTTGCTCAAGGTCGAAGCCGAGGCCGACGATCCGAGCGACCCCCTGTTTATCGACAGTATCGGCGTAGCCTTGGCCACCCGGCTTCTCGATCAGTATGGGGCCACCGAGACCCCCGCCATCCGATCGAAACTCTCCAAGCCTAGATTGAGGTTGACCCTCGACTACATCGAGAACCACCTCGATGGCGAAATCCGGCTGGCCAAACTCGCCGAACTGACGAAGCTCAGTCCCTCTCATTTCCGCGTGTTGTTTCGTCAGACGACTTATCGCCCCGTCCATCAATATGTGATGGAGAGGCGTGTCCGGCGCGCCAAGACCCTGATCGAGAGCGGCAATGTCTCGATAATCCAAGCCGCGTTGGAGAGCGGGTTCTGTCACCAGAGTCATTTGGCGCGCTGCATGCGCCAGGTGATCGGGCTCACGCCATCCGAGGTGGCGCGCCGGAAGGAACCCGCCTAGGCGGCCGGCTACCCGACCCCGCGCGCCCCGGAGGCTGCACCCTTCGATCAAGCGCCCGTGTCACTTCGGCGGTCATTCCCGCGAGCCGCGATTGTAATCTTTCGTCAAAATATGCTCTCGCCCGTCGATTCATGCGCGGACCCGCCCGTGGCCCGGGTCAGAATTGGGTTGCGTTCGACGAGTTGCGGCGCGGAGACGAAAAGGCCGGTTACGGTGGAAAATCTGAATGATCAATGGCGCGAATGGCCGACGCGAGACGGTTGGGCCGGCGACTTCAACGGCGCGGCCCGCCTTCCGGCGGAAACCCGGGAACAGCCTCGCAACCCGCGAGGCGACGGCCGTCGTGGACCGCGGCATCTCGCGCTCCAGTCCCTGGCCCGGGCCGATTTGGGCGACGTGTCGGAGCTTGAATGGATCGGAAGGCTTCTGGGGACGTCGGCCGCTGAGATGGATCGGGCTCGGAGCATATTCACGCTTCTTGGCGATCCAGCGCGGCGCACGATCCTGGAGCGGATAGCCCGGCAGCCCCAGACGGCGACCGAAGCCTTGCCTCGGCTCACCGGGACGAGCGTCGCCGACACCCATCATCGCCTGCGAAGCCTGCGGCGAGCCAAACTCATGAAACGCGGGCGCCATCACATTTACAGCGTCGACCCGCAAACCCTAAGTCATCTTAGAAATTACGCCGATCTACTCATCACGGCGGCGGCGCACAGTTCGAAGAAGACCAGTCGATGACCATAGAAATTGACGCCATCCTCGAGGCCCTGGCGGAGCCGACCCGGCGCGAAATTTTCGAACGCATCGTGGCTCGCCCCCGGCGCATCGGCGAGCTCGCGGTCGAACTTCCGATCACGCGATCCGCCGTGTCGCACCATGTCCGGGTTCTGCGGGATGCGGGTCTCGTGGAGGACTGGGACGGCGCCGTTCAAGCGATCGTCGACTCGCTGCCTACCGTTCGGATGTATTTCGATCGCCTTTGGCTCGAGGCGGCGCTCGGCGATACATGGCTTGCGCAACGAAGAACGGAAACGCGGGACTTCGGGCTCTAGAGGTGCGCCAGGACGGCGGGGGGCGCCATGGAGGCAAGCCGGACCGGCCGCCGATCCTCGTCGCGGTCCCATGGCCGGTTGATCATCATTAACTCGTCAACAATTCACGCCCTCTTTGTAATATTTCTATTCAATCACTTGCACCATTTTGCGACTATAAAGTGACAGGCCCCCGCCCAATTTGACATCTGGATTTAATCTACGTTGACCGGTTCGTGGTCCGGTCGATAACTGTCGCGCAACCGGGGGGATTTTCACTCGGTATTATTTGCGCAGGCGGCGCGGCGTCTATTTCAGGGACGGCGCGAGACCTTGTTCGGAGGACCACGACTTGACGATCACCACCCCTCGCGCCCGGCTTCTGGCCTCTTCGATGATCACCGGCGTCGCGATCGCGGCGGCTTCGGCCGGCGGCGCCTACGCCCAGGTCGCGCCGGCTCCGGCCGGCGCACCCGCCGATCAGGCCACCGCGGTGACCGAGTTCGTGGTCACCGGCTCGCGCATACCGCAGCCCAACCTGACCAGCACCAGCCCGATCACCGTGGTCGGCCAGTCGGAGGTCAAGCTGCAAGGCTCGGTCCGGGCCGAGGATCTGCTGAACAACCTGCCGCAGGTGTTCGCCGGCCAGGGCAGCCAGATCTCCAACGGCTCCTCGGGCACGGCCACGGTCGATCTGCGCGGGCTTGGCCCCTCGCGGACCCTGGTGCTGATCGACGGCCGCCGGGTGATGCCGGGCGACCCCATCCAACCGACCACCGACCTCAACTTCATCCCCGAGCAGCTGATCGACCGGGTCGAAGTCCTCACCGGCGGGGCCTCGGCGGTCTATGGCTCCGACGCCGTCTCCGGGGTGGTCAACTTCATCACCTTGAAGAACTTCGAGGGCATCCGCCTGGACGCCCAGATCAGCGGCTACCAGCACGACAACGGCAACAACTTCATCCAGGGGCTGAATAATGCCCGGGGATTCACTCCACCCACCGGCTCGACCTGGGACGGCCGGCAGGCCGACCTGTCGGCCCTGATCGGGGTCAACAGCCCCGACGGCAAGGGCAACATCGAAGCCTATTTCGTCTATCGCAACATCCAGCCGATCACCCAGAACCAGCGCGACTTCAGCAACTGCGCCGTGGCGGAGACGGCGACTAGTTTCGTCTGTCGTGGGTCACTGACCAACAATCCGGCCACGATCATCAGCAATGACTTGGCGTTGCAAAGCAAAACCTACCTGTTTACCGTCGACAAGGCGACGGGAAACACCCTGAAACCTCTGACGAACGAGGCGTTCAACTTCGCGCCATACAACTACTTCCAGCGTCCCGACGAGCAGTACTCGGCCGGCGCCTATGCGCACTATGAGCTCAACCCGCACGCCGACGCCTATATGCAGTTGATGTTCATGGACGACCATACCCTGGCCCAGATCGCCCCCAGCGGCATCTTCGGCCAGGCCTTCAACATCCCCTGCACCAGTCCCCTGCTGTCGGCCCAGGAGATCTCGACCCTCTGCACCGGCGCCGGGCTCGGCGCGAACGACAAGGCCTCGGTCTCGATCCTGCGGCGCAATACCGAAGGCGGCCCGCGGATCGACAACCTTCGCCACACCGACTATCGCGTGGTCCTGGGGGTCAAGGGCGAAATCAATTCCGACTGGAACTACGACGCCTACGCCCAGATCGGCCGGGCGATCTTCCAGGAAGAATTCCTGAACGATTTCTCCCTGGCCAAGACGGCCAAGGCCCTGGACGCGGTCGTCGGCCCCGACGGCAATCTAGAGTGCCGCAGTTTCAACAACGGCACCGATCTCGCCTGCATCCCCTACCTCGGCGCCTTCTCCACCACGACGCCGTCCGCGCAATCACTGGCCTATATCCAGTCCAACGGCTTCAAGGAGGGCGCCACGACCGAAATGGTCGCCAGCGCCTCGGTGAATGGCAAGATCTCGCAGCTCAAGAGCCCGTTCGCCGAAGATCCCGTCGGCCTCGCCTTCGGCGGCGAATACCGCCAGGAGCAGCTCGACCTGCGCGTCGACCAGGAGTTCGAGTCCGGGGACCTGGCCGGTATCGGCGGCCCGGTGCCTCCGGTGAGCGGCTCCTATAATGTCTATGAGGGCTTCGGCGAAATCCGGGTCCCGCTCGTCCAGAACGCACCCTTCATGAAGTCCCTCAGCCTCGAAGGCGGCTATCGCTATTCCCACTACAATCTGGCTGGCGAGACTAACACCTACAAGGTGGCCGGCGACTGGCAGCCGACCGAGGACATCCGCTTCCGCGCGGGCTACAACCGCGCGGTCCGGGCGCCCAACATCCTGGAGCTGTTCACGCCCCAGGCGGTCGGCTTGGGACTCAGCAGCGACCCCTGCGCCGGACCGGCGACGCAGGCTGATTTCCCCACCCAGGCTCAATGCGCCAACTCCGGCGTGACCGCGGAGCAATATGGGCACATCGCCCAGAACCCGGCCAATCAGTACAACGCCCTGTCCGGCGGGAACCTCGCCCTCAAGCCCGAGGTGGCCAAGACCTTCACCGTCGGCGGCGTCCTGACACCCCACATGCTTCCGGGCTTCAGCCTCTCGGTGGACTACTTCCGCATCAAGGTGGATCAGTTCATCCAGCCGGGCCTGGACCCGAACATCGTGCTTCAGCAGTGCATCCTGCGAGGCACGCCGGAACTCTGCGCTCTGGTCCACCGGGCCCCGGTCACCGGTTCCTTGTGGCTCGGCACCAACGGCTTCGTCACCGCGACCAGTGTCAATGTCGGCTTCCTGAAGACCGACGGGATCGATTTTTCCGCCGCCTACCGCCTGCCGCTCTCCAACCTCGGTTGGGAAAACGGCGGCAGCCTGTCGTTCGACTATCAGGCCACCTACCTGATGTCCCTGGTCACCAATCCGGGTATCGTGGCCCTCGACGGTAGCGGTAAGGCGTTCACCCAATACGACTGCGCTGGCCTCTACGGGCTGACGGCCTGCGGCACGCCTAATCCGAAGTATCGGCACAACTTCCGGATCACCTGGAAGACGCCGGTGCAAGGTCTGGAGGTCTCCGGCCGCTGGCGCTATTTCGGCGCGGTGGATGCGGCGACCACGTCGAGCAACCCGTTTCTGGATGATCCGACGAAAATCTTTACCGTCGATGACCACATCGGCGCTCAGAGCTACTTCGACCTCTCCGGCCAATGGCGGGCGAAGGATAAGATCACGTTCCGCGCCGGGGTTCAGAACATCGCGGACAAGGAGCCGCCGCTGATCGGCTCCGTCGTCGGCGGCGCCAACGCCTCGTTCAACGGCAACACCTATCCCCAGACCTACGACGCCCTGGGCCGCTACGTGTTCGTCGGCGCCACGGTCGATTTCTAGGGGCGCGGGCCTCTGGTCCAAGAGTCAGCGGCGGGCCGAAGGGCCCGCCGCATCCACCCTTGTCCTGCCCGCCTCGATATGGCGGCCCAGGCCTTCCCCGTGGCGGACGACCGTCCGGGCGTGGCCGACCTGAAAGCATAGGCCTTTGGATCGGCGGGCGTCCCTTGGCCTATGAACCGCCCTTGGCCGCCGCGATGGCGTCGGCGATCGCGATCGTCCGGATCGCCTGGTCGCGGTGCAGCCGCTCCGCCAAGCGGCCCTTCACGCGCAGGGCGCCTTTCGCGGCGTTCGCCGGGTCGGCGAAGGCGGCGACCACGGCCCGCGCCCAGGCCACCTCGCCCGGCGCCGGCGTGAAGGCGCGGTTACAGATGTCGAGGTGGCTGGGATGGATCAGGGTCTTGCCGTCGAAGCCGAAGGCGGCGCCCTGCCGGCACATCGTTTCCAGGGCGGCCAGATCCTCGATCTCGTTGTGGACTCCGTCGAGAACCGCCAAGCTAACCGCCCGCGCGGCCATGACGGTCAGCGACAGGGCCGCCCAGAAGGGCTCGCGGTTGGGCGTCTGGCGCGCGCCCATCTCCTTGGCCAGATCATTGATACCCATCACCAGGGCCGCCAGCCGTGTCGCCTGGGCGGAGGCGGCGATTTGGGCGACGTGGAAGATGGCCTCCGGAGTCTCGATCATGGCCCACAGCGCGGTTTGCGCCGGAGCGGTCGCCAGGGCGGCGTCATAGGCGCGGACATCGGCGGGACCCCGCGCCTTGGGCGCCAGAACCGCGTCCGGCCCGGCGGCGGCGATCTGGGCCAGATCGGACTTGCCCCAGGGCGTATCCAGGGCGTTGACGCGAACCACCACCTCCCGCCGGCCGAAGCCCCCGGCGCGAACCGCGGCGGCGGCGGCGGCCCGCGCCTCGGCCTTGAGCTCGGGCAGGACCGCGTCCTCGAGGTCGAGGATGACCACGTCGCAGGCCAGCGCGCGCGCCTTTTCCACGGCTCGGGGATTGGAAGCCGGCATGTAGAGGGCGGTGCGGCGGGGCCGGTCGACGCGGTTCATGATGGGATTCCGTGACGGCGGCTCTCGCATGAGCCATAAGGCCCGGCCATGACCATCCGCTACGACACGGCCGCGCGCAATGTCCTGGGGGGCGAGCTGGTCGCCTGTTCGACGGCGCCGGTCACCGGCTTCTATCGCAACGGCTGTTGCGAGACCGGGCCGGACGACACCGGCATGCATACCGTCTGCGCGGTGATGACGGCGGAGTTCCTCAGGTTCTCCATGAGCGCCGGAAACGACCTCTCTACCCCGCGCCCGGAATTCGATTTTCCCGGCCTGCGCCCCGGCGACCGATGGTGCCTGTGCGCGCCGCGTTGGAAGGAAGCCCTGGACGCCGGCGTCGCGCCGCCGGTGGTGCTGACGGCGACCCACGAGGAGATGTTGGCCATCGCGCCGCTAGGCGTCCTCAAGGATCACGCCTTTCTGGCCAGGGGATAGGCGCGTTCGAGACGATAGGCCGAGCCCTCGGCGGTCCGCCAGCTCGAGTATAGCCCGAAGGCGGCGACGCGGAACGGCGGTGACTCGAGAAGGTTGTGGGCCTGGATCCAGGCGCCGGCCGGGGCGCCTTGCCCGCGATCGAGGTAGGCCAGGGTGACATGGGGCCGCCAGGCGCGGGCGCCCGCCTTCAGGCCCGCGCGGCGGGCGGCGCTCTCGCAGCGGGCGGCGAGGCGGCTCAAGGCGCTGTTGGCCTCGATGCCCGCCCACACCGCGCGGGCGCCAGCGTCGTCGCCAAAGCTTCCCACGCCCCGAAGGCTCAGTTCCAGCGGGCCGCCGCCGACCCGGCCGAGTTCGGTGTCCAGGTCGTCGGCCCGGTTTTCGGCGACGTCGCCCACGAAACGCAGGGTGATATGCAGGCTTTCGAGCGGCCGCCAGCGCGCTCCGGCCAAGCCGCGGCGCCGCCTCGCCAGGCCCGCAGCGATGTCCGGGGGCACGGGAACCGCGACGAACAGGCGGATCATCGGCGGGTTTTCAGGGCCCTGGCCACCACCGGCGCCAGGCGCCGGGCGATCAGCGCCGCCCCCGCCGCGTTGGGATGGATGCCGTCGCGCTGATTGAGCCTGGGGTCGCGGGCCACGCCGGCCAGCAGGTCGGCATAGAGTGTCACGCCTTCGGCCTTGGCCACGGCGGGGAAGACGGCGTCGAAATCGCGAACATAGGCCCGGCCGATGGCGCCCGGCGCCGACAGCCCGGCCAGCACCACGGCGATTCGGCGGGCCTTCAGGCGACGGACGATACGCGTGAGATTGGCCCGGGTCGCCGCAGGATCCAGGCCCTGGAGCAGGTCGTTGCCGCCCAGGGCCACGACGCAGACGCCGGTGTCCGCCTGAACCGAAAAGTCGAGCCTGGCCAGGCCGCCCGCCGTGGTGTCGCCCGAGACCCCGGCGCCGCGCACGCGAGCCGGCGCGCCGATCCGCGCCAGCGCCGCTTCGAGCCGGGCGGGCAGGGCGTCGGCGGCGGCCAGGCCGTAGCCGGCGGTGATCGAGTCGCCCAGGATGATCACTACCGGGCGCGGGGCCGCCCATCCCTGCGCCGCCCCGCCGGCCAGGAGCGTGGCGAGCAGCGCGCGGCGGGTCCACGGTTCCTGGGGTGTGGTCGGCATGGGTTCGCCCTATGTAGGCGGGCGCCCGAAGCCCTCAAAGCGACAAAGGCCCTAAGGATGTTCGACGCCAACGCGCCCACGGCGCCGCTCAGTCTGGAAGCGGTCTCCCTGACCCTGCCTTCCTCGGCCGGGCCGGTGGAGATCCTGCGCCGGGTCGACTTCGCCGCGGGCCCGGGCGAGCGGGTCGCGGTGGCGGGGCCGTCTGGCTGCGGCAAGTCGTCTCTGATCGCGGTGGCGGCGGGGCTCGAGCGGCCGACCGGGGGCCGGGTGCGCCTGATGGGCGAGGATCTGGCCGGTCTTACCGAGGACCGGCGGGCCAGGCTTCGCCGCGGCCGGGTGTCGGTGGTCTTCCAGGCCTTCCACCTCCTGCCCAACATGACCGCCGAGGAGAACGTGGCCACGCCCCTGGAGATCACCGGCCGGCAGGGCGCGTCGCGGGCCGCGCGCGAGTGGCTGGACCGGGTGGGCCTGAGCGCCCGCCTTGGTCACTACCCCCATCAGCTTTCCGGCGGAGAACAGCAGCGGGTGGCCCTGGCGCGCGCCCTGGCTGCGACGCCCCGACTGATCTTCGCCGATGAGCCGACGGGCAACCTCGACGCCGCCAACGCCGCCGTCGTCGCGGGCCTCATGTTCGCCCTGGCGGCGGAGACCGGGGCGGCCCTGGTGGTGGTCACCCACGACGAGGCTCTCGCCGCCCGGGCCGACCGCCGCGTGCGGATGGCCGACGGCGCCATGGGCCCGGAGGCTTAAAGCGTGTTCCTTTCGCTACGCCTGGCAGGTCGGGAACTGCGGGCCGGCGTGCGGGGGTTTCGTATCTTTCTGGCCTGCCTGGCGCTGGGCGTCGCGGCCATAGCGGCGGCCGGCTCGACCGCCGAGGCCTTCCGCCAGGGCCTGGCCTCGCAGGCGCGGGAAATCCTCGGCGGGGACCTTTCCGTGACGGTGCGCCAGCGACGGTTCGCGCCGGCCGAACGGGCCGCCCTGGAGAACGCCGGGCGGGTCTCCTACGCCGCCGGCGCCGAGGCGATGGCCCAGGCCCCGTCCGGCGAGCGGCGGCTGGTGGAGCTGCGCGGCGTGAGCGACGGCTATCCCCTGACCGGCCGGGTCGAACTGGCCGGCGGGGCAAGCCTTGTCCAGGCCTTGACGCCCCTCGGCCGCGCCCGGGGCGCGGTAGTGGAAAAGGAACTGCTCGATCGCCTGCGCCTGAGGCTCGGCGACCGATTCCTGATCGGCAATGTACCGGTGGTCGCGCGGGCGGTGCTGGTTTCGGAGCCCGACCGGCTGTCCCGCGGATTCGCCTTGGGCCCCCGCGTCCTTACCCGCCTGAGCACGGTGGAGGCGGGCGGTTTCCTCGAGCCCGGCCTGCCGTTCGCGGAGACCGCGCGGATCGCCGCGCCGGCCGGCGAGCGCCTCTCGGCCGTCAAGGCCGCGTTGAATGCGGCGCTGCGCAAAGCCTCCCCGGGTCCGGCGCCGCGCGTGCGGGACCGCTATGACGCCGCCCCGGGGGTGCGCCGACTGATCGATCAGCTGGAATACTTCCTGGGGTTCATCGGCCTGGCGTCCCTGGTCGCCGGGGGCCTAGGCGTCTTGGGCGCGGTCGGGGCCTATCTGGAGACCAGAAAACCCGCCATCGCCGTTCTCAAGACCCTCGGCGCGGACGGCGCCCTGGTGCGCAATGTCTATCTCATCCAGATCGGCCTGCTGGCCACCCTGGGCGTGGCCATCGGCGTCGCCCTGGGCGCGGCCACGCCGCTGGCGGTCGGCGAATGGGCCAAGGATAGGCTCCCGGTCCCGGCTCTGTTCGCGCTCTATCCCTGGGCGTTGGCCAAGGCCGTTGCCTTCGGATTGCTGTCGGCGGCCGCCTTTTGCCTGACGCCGTTGGCGAGAGCCCGCGCCACACCCCCCTCGGCCTTGTTCCGCCACGATCTTTCGCCTCGGCCGGCCCTGGGCCTGGAGGCCGTCGTCGCCGCCAGCGCCGCCTTGGCCTTGGGCGCCCTGGCCGTCGTCACCGCTCCCACCCCCTTGGCCGCCGCCGTGATGATCGCCGGCGTGGCCCTGGCGTTCGCCTTGCTGTGGCTCCTGGGCGCGGGCGCGGCCCGGGCGGCCGGCGGCCTGCGGCGCGCCGCTTCGGGCTGGCTACGCATCGGCCTGGCCAATCTGGCGGGCCCCCGGTCGGCGGCGCGGACCGCCGCGCCGGCCATCGGCCTGGGCGTCGCCCTGCTCGCCGCGGTCGTGCTGATCCAGTCGAGCCTGCTGGCCCAGGTGACGCGGGTGGCGCCGCGGACCGCCCCGGCCCTGGTGTTCACCGGCATTCCGGCCGGGCGGGGGGTGGATTTCGACGCCGCCCTGGCTCGCGCTTTCGGCCGACGTCTGACCGCCAGGGACTATCTGCGCGCGCCCTTCGCCACCGGGCGCATCGTGCGTGTGCGCGGCCGGGCCGTCGAGCGTGGGCGCATCAACGCCGCCGACCGCTGGGCCTATGACAACGACATCTCCCTGTCGGCCATTGGCCCTGAGCCCGCCGGGGCCGGGATCACCGCCGGCCGCTGGTGGCCGGCGAACTACGTCGGGCCGCCGCTGGTCGCCCTGGCCACCGACGCCGCCAAGGGCGGGCGGGTGAAGGTCGGCGAGATGATCACCCTGGCGGTGCTGGGGCGCGAGATCGACGCCAGGGTGGCCGTCCTGCGCAAGGTGGATTTCGCCGGCTTCGGAGCCAGCTTTCCGATCGTGGTCGATCCGGCGGCGCTGGCGGGGGCGAACCTCGCCGACGTCGCCATCGCCAAGGCCACGCGAGCGGAGGAACGGCGCGCCACCCTCGCCCTGGGCCGGGGGTTTCCAGAGGTGAACGTGATCAGCGTGCGCGACGCCCTGGAAGCCGCCGCCGACCTGTTCGAGTCCCTGGCCCTGGCCATTCGCGGCGCGGCCGGCGTCGCCGCCCTGGCCGGCTTGCTGGTTCTGGCCGGCGCGATCGCCGCCCGGGCGCCGGCGCGGGCCGGAGAGGCCGCGACCCTGAAGGTCCTGGGCGCCGCCAGCGGCCAGATCCTCGCCGCCTACGCGGTCGAATATGGCGCGGTGGGCGTGATCGCCGCCGTCGCGGGCGTGGGCCTGGGGTGTCTGGCGGCCTGGCCGGTGGCCACACTCGTGTTTGAAGCCCAGTGGAGCGTCGACTGGGCGGGAGTGGCGTCGTTGGTCGCAGTCACGGCGGGACTGGCTGCGGTCCTCGGCCTGCTCGCGGCGCGGCGCGCCCTGGCCCAGCGCCCGGCCCCGATCCTGCGGGCGGAGTGAGCGCGTGCGCCGAGGCGAAGTCTGAAAGAGCCTTAATGCGAGATCACCTTGCGCCCAGGCCCGGTGAAGACGATATTTGGCTTTGAGCGCCCAAAGGGGGCGCAGTGAACAAGGGTTCCTCTGACATGAGCGACTTTGACCGCGGGCTGGCGCGACCGGAGACGGTGGCGGCGCCGGATATGGCGGTGGATGCGGGCCTTCGGGCCTTCATGCTCGGCGTCTACAACAAGGTGGGCCTGGGGCTGGTGCTGTCGGCCCTGCTGGCGTACGTCACCGGCACGGTGCCGGCGGTTCAGGCCTTCCTGTTCCGCGTCGATGGCGCCGGCCACATCGGCTACACCATCCTGGGCATGGTCGTGGCGTTCGCGCCGATCGGCATCCTGCTTTTCCAGGGTTTCGCGCGTCAGCAATCGCCGCGCAGCGCCGGGATCACCTATTGGGCGGTGGTGTCGCTGATCGGGGCGTCCCTAGGGATGATCTTCATCCTCTACAGCAACGTCGGCATCTTCCAGACCTTTCTGGTCACGGCGGCGGCGTTCGGCGGCCTCTCCTTGGTCGGCTACACGACCAAGCGCGATCTTTCGGCGATGGGCAGCTTCCTGATCATGGGCGTCTGGGGCCTGATCTTCGCCTCGATCGCCACCTTCTTCTTCCACTCGCCGGCCCTGGTGTTCCTGATCAACCTCCTCGGCGTCGCCATCTTCGCCGGCCTGATCGCGGCCGACACCCAGCGGCTGAAGATGATGTACTATCAGGTGGGAGGCGACCAGGCGGCGGCGAGCGTCGCCACCAGCTGGGGGGCGCTGAGCCTCTACCTCGATTTCGTGAACCTGTTCCGTTTCCTGCTCTTCTTCATGGGCGGCGCCCGCCGCTAGGCGGGAGAGACACGACCATCAAAAGCCCCGGCCTTGCGCCGGGGTTTTTTTCGTGGGGCCTATCTCACCACGGTGAAGCGCGCGCGGTCGAACAGCCGCAGGACCTCGGCCAGCTCCCGCCCGCGCCTGACCACCAGTCCGCCATGGGCGGCGATCGTCCAGGCGCCCTGGCGACGCGCCAGGGCGGGTCGCTTCTCTATTCGGTAGAGCGGCGCCTCGCGGGCCGGCGGAAGATCGAGAACACCGCGGCGTCCGCTAGAGCATCGATGGCGTAGTCCCGCCAGTGGCCGGCCGCGACCATCCGCCCGTAGAGGCCCAGAAGCTGGTGGAGTTCACCGCGATCGAAGAAAACCCGCCCCGCCGTGGGCGGAGAGGCGGGGCTAAGCTGCGCGGGTTCGAGGGCCATGCGATTCGAAGCCTAGCCCGCGTCGCCGCCTTTGGCGAGCCGCCGTGAAATGACCTTGTTTCGGCCTAGCGCCCGCCCGGTTGAACCCCGATCTGAGCCTCTGTCGGCTGATCGGAACGCCTGCGGTTCCGGTTCTGAACAGCCCCCCCAGCTCCCTGGAATTGCGGGACCGGTCGGCCGACAACCTTGCCTGGAGCCCCGCGGCAGTCCCCTCCGGTCGCGGGGCTTTCGCGTTTGGCGCGATCTCAAACGCCACAGGGGAGAAAAGATGAAAAGCCTGTCATAACCAGCCTTGAAATGACCCCATTTCGGTCGCGCGCCCGCCCGGATGGCTGCCGATCTTAGAAGTGTCGGCTGATCGGAACACCCGGGGTCCCGGATCCTGAACAGCCCCCCCAGCCCCCCTGGATTTGCGGGGTTCGGGTCAGCCGGCGCACTGCCCTGCAAAGACAACCCCCGTGGCCCGTCCCCTCCGGCCGCGGGGGTTTTTGCATTTCAGCGCGGGATGCCTAGGGGTGTCTCCGCGCCGATCTCCAGCACCCCGAGGATCCGCCCGCCGCGGGCGGCCTGGACGAGGACCAGGCTGGTCAGGCCGTCTTCCGTGGGGGCCGGCAGCTTGAGCGCCACGGGCCGCCCGACCCAGGTGCCCAGGCGCGTGATCTGATGGACGACATTGCGATGGGTCACGGTCTTGCCTCGGTTGTCGCCTTCCTTCACCTCGACATCCTGCTGGCGAGGATCGAAACGGATCAGCCACACCTCCCCGCCGCCAGGCGGCTTGCGTCCCGAGCCCACCGCGACCCGGCCATCGGCGCGCATCTTCATCTGCGGCGGATCCTGCCGCCCCCGCCGCGCGGCGCGCACGAGCGCCTCGACCGCTTCGGTCTTGTCGCCGGACGCCTGGGCGGCGCCATCGACGATCACCTGGGGTGTGTAGACGTCGCGCAGTCCGAGCCGGCGGTCAAAGGCGCGCTGGCGATCGGTGAATTCGGGCTTGGCGAAGGTATCCTTCCAGCCGAGGTAGTCCCAATAGTCCACCGGCCAAGTGAGAGCGAGGACCCCCGGGCGATCGGCGATCTTGGCCACGAAGGCGTTGGCCTTGCCGCAGGACGAGCAGCCCTGGGCCGTGAAGAGTTCCACCACCACCGGCATGCGCGCCCACGCCGCGCCGGCGCAGAACCAGCCCGCGCAGATCAGCCCCAGGAACACGACCCTCTTCATGGCGCCGCAATTAAGCGGAGTTTGGCCAAGGAAAGGTTCACGAAACTGTGAGCGCGGCTAACCCTTCAGGCGGCGGCCTTGGCCAGCTTGCGCAGGACGAAATTGAGGACGCCGCCGTTTTTGAAGTAGGTCAATTCGGTCGGGGTGTCGATGCGGCAGCGAACGGGGAATCGGGCGATCCTCCCGTCGGTGGGGCGGTAGAGTTCCACCATCAGCTGGCGGCGCGGATGGATATCGGCCAGATCCCGGATGGTGACGATCTCGTCGCCGGTCAGGCCCAGGCGCTGCCAGCCCTCGGCGACGAACTGCAGGGGAAGCACGCCCATGCCGACCAGATTCGAGCGGTGGATGCGCTCGAAGCTCTCGGCGATCACCGCGCGGACGCCCAGCAACCGGGCGCCCTTGGCCGCCCAGTCGCGGGACGATCCGGTGCCGTATTCCTTGCCGGCGAAAACCACGGTGGCCCGCCCCTCGGACTTGTAGCGCATCGCCGCGTCATAGATCGGCATCAGCTCGCCCGAGGGGAAATGCCGGGTGACGCCGCCTTCGATCTCGGGGGTGATCTTGTTGCGGATG
>JBBQGZ010000052.1:0-15301 GCA_038323535.1 Caulobacterales bacterium | reverse complement strand
GAGCAGTAGGCGTACCGGGCGCCCGGCTCGAACCGCATCGGCAGGTCGAGCGTGACCTTGGCCCAGTCGGGATGGGCGCGGTCGGCCTCGATCATGTCTTCATTGCCCGGCGAGGCCTCAGCGTTGTCGTCGCAGGCCAGGCCCGCGTTGTGGGTGAGAAGGTGGCCGAGGGTGATCCGGGCCTTGCGCGGATCGGGATGGGCGAAGGGGCCGAGCGGCGCCATGACCTGATAGACCCGGGTCTGCGGCGAAACCCGCGCGCCGCCCATCATCAGCGCCCCCAGCATGACCGAGGAGAAGGTCTTGCTGGCGGATCGCGTGTCGTGCGGCTCGCCCGGGCCATGGCCGTAGAAGTATTCGTCGAGCACCAGCTTGCCGCGATAGGCGATGGCCAGGGAATGGATCATCCACGGCCGGCCGCCGGCGGGATCGACGTCGGCGATCCGCTGGACCACACGGGCGAGCGCGGCCTCGTCGAGCCCGACGTCGCCGGCGCGCGCCACCTTCCAGCCGTCGCCGGTGGCGGGCGGCGGGCGATAGGCGTAGGGCGCGGCGCCCGGCGGGCGCGGGAAGAACCGGGCCGCGTCCTTCGGCGCGGTTCGCGTCAGCTCGATCGGCCGTTTCAGGTCGTCCCAGAAGAGGGCGATGCGGTCGGGGCCGTGCAGCAGGCGGGCGTCGAGATGCGCTTCCGGCTTCGCCGGGTCGGGCCGGGCGCTGAACCGTAGGGTGTCGCCGTTCCGCGTGGCGGCGAACTGCATGGCCGCGCCGTGGGAGTTCTGTTCGGGGTTGCGGAACGCCGCCTTCAGCGCGCCGCCCTCGTCGCGGAAGATCTTGAGGTAGAGGGTGAAGGTGTCTTCCAGCGGCGCCACGCTCGCGCGCCAGCGGCCGGGGCCGGCGGGGTGCAACGCCAGCGGCCCGGCGTAGGCGAGGGCCTCGCCGAACGGGAAGAGCGGGTCTTCGGTGACCGCGCGGCGGACCCAGAACCCGCGAAGGACGCCGTGCTTAAGGGTCCCGCGGAAAGCGCCCCCCTCGGCCGGGAAGGCGAGACGGATGTCGCCGCCCGAAGCGGCCGCCTCCGCCTTTGCGCCCCCGAGCGTCCCGCGCCAGCGCCCGCCCTCGTGGGCGAGGGTGAGTTCACCGCGCGGGCCGGCCGGGAAACTTACCTGGTAGGACCACAGGCCGATCTCGGGTTCGGCCGGCGCCGCGGCGCCCGGGCCGGCGAGCAGCCCCAGCAGCCCGGCGACAGCGACATGGAGCCAGGTTTTCATGCGCGGCCTTTCTTGGGGTCACGGGTCTTGAGCCACGCCACGAGAGGCTCGGCGCCGCGCGTGAGGTTGTCGCGCAAGGCCGCGCAGCCGGCCTCCAGGTCGCCGCGCCGAAGCGCCGCCAGGATGGCGCGATGGTCGCGCCCCGCCGCCTGGACCTCGCGCCGCTCACGCATCAGCGCGATCTCATAGCGCCGGGTGCGGCGCATGAACTGGCCGATCAGGTCGAGCAGGATGGGATTGGGGCACCCGGCGACCAGCTCGAGGTGCCACTGATCGTCCAAATCCAGGGCGCCCGCTACGTCGCGCGAGGCCTCGAGGCGCGCGTTGAGCGCGGCCAGGCGCCGCAACCGGCCGGCGGACGGCAAACCCGCCAGCCGCAGCGCCGCGGGATCGAGGATCGGGCGGATGGCGTAGAGTGGCTCGAGCTCCTCCAGGGTGAGCGGCTTGACCGCGAACCCGCGGCTCGGCGCCTGGCTGAGCGCCCCCTCCGCCGCCAGCCGGTTCAACGCCTCGCGCAGCGGCGTGCGGCTGACCCCCAGGGCCTGGGAGAGCTGGACTTCGTTGACCCGCTCGCCTTCGGGCAGTTGGCCGTCGACGATCATGGTTCGCACGGCGTCGGCGACCGCGTTGCTGACGTTGGCGCGTTTGAGGGGGAGGGGCAGGTGCATTCTGTATGCAGTATGGAGCGAGAGGGCGCGGCTGTCGAGTCCATCGCCAGGCCGCCTTCGGAGCCGAGTGGCGTGTCAAGGAAGCGCCGCACATTGGCGCGAAGGTTGGCTCGATCTAAAGCGACGCTTAAGTCGATCGTCGCGGCAGCGCGTGAGGTCGAGGCCCGGTTCGCCGGCCAACGCTGTCAGGTGCACAAAGGGCGAAACATCACCGAGCGTCTGCCAAAGCGTCTGCATGTCTCGGTCAGGGCGGCGCTGCGCCGGCCTGGGAGTTGGACGACGCCGACAAGGCCGAACGCTTGATCAAGAACCTGGCCAGGACGCTCGAGCGAGAGGCGCCGGTCCGAGACCCACAAACCGTCCGGGCGCGTGAGGTCGTATTCCCGAAGCCATTCAGCGAACTCGCAGCCGGAGTCGTTATCCTGATGAACCGCTCGGGTCTCCAACAGGGACCCCGCGACTTCCAAAAGGGCGTGGTACGCCAAGTAGAAGGTACGGTCCTCGACCGCCGGGTGCGACCCATGCGACGCCCAAGTGTGGTCGTTGCGGAATATACCCAGTACGTGGCGAGGATCATCCCTTGGGCGATTGCTGAGTTTTACCTCCCACTCCGTCCGAATAACGCGTTCAATCCTATTGATCACGGCTTGGTCGGACAGACAAAACGTCTTCGCCAGGGGCGCGACCCAGTATCGATCAAAATCCCAAGGGATCACGTGGTGACCTCTTTTCGTGCGAGACTTCGGCAATTTTGTCGGCTGCCGCGTGTATCTCGAGGAACTCGCCACGCGACGGCGAACGCGGTTCACCCCCTCCAGCCGTGCCCTGTCTGCGGTGTCGAGCGTCAAGAAGCCCTGATCCGCCAGCGTAAGCAGGGTCGAGGCCGCAAAGCGTCGAAAAAGCACGTGCCGCACATCAATGGCGGATGCTTGGACCAGGAAATCCGCATGTGGCGCTAGCCGCATCTTCGAGGCGGCTAACGAAGGTACGAACGTACTCGGCCGGGGTGGCGAGAGGGCTCGGAATCAGTAGGTTGCAGAGACCTTTCGAGGCTAGCTCATTGATGATCTGAGTAAGCCCCTCGCGATGCCCGTGCCTGGGAGAGGCGGGGCGCTTGTAGGTGCCGCCACCGTAGCAATCGTAGAGGACCGTCACTGAGCCGGGTGGCAGGTGCAAACCTAGGCGGGTAGCGAGAACGGACTTGCCCAATCCAGCTTCGGCGTGAATGAGCACCGGCCCTGTTGCTCGCGCAACCGCGGCTCCAATATCAGCCTCTTGCAGCCTTGCGATTGGCTGAACGCCAACCTCCATTCGCGGCTGGGCTGGAAAGAGATATTCCTCCTCGGTTTTAAGCGCCCGCAGGATGTCTTGTCGGCAAATCCTGCCGGACTGGCGTGCCGTCGTGGCGCGGGTCACCACGAGCTCCTTCAAGTGTAGGGGCGCGTCCGCATCTGCCCCTGGAAGGAAGGCGCGGCTCTCGTGAACAAGGAAGTCCCGTTGATCGGTAAATCTCGGCTGATCTCCTGTGAGGAGCAGACAGATGCAGAAGTCCTTCAGCGCCGCACCAGTGAGGTTCGTGAAGCGGGCGATCTTTTCCGCGACGATCGGCTGCCGCTGGGCCGCGCCGGTCCGCAAATCTTCGAGCGCCTGTTCGATATCGAGCGCGATTGGCCGGTTGGTGAGGAACTCGAAGGTTACACGCCCCGCCAGGGACGCTCCTCCGATCTCCGCCAGCACCTCCATATAGCGTTTCGCGAACGCTCTGATCGTGGGGCCGACGCCGCTGGGAACCCAGGGTTCCTCCGCCCGCAGGGTCGAGTGCTTGAGCTGGAAATAGTGGATAGCCTGGGCAGTCTTCAGAACCTCGCTCCCGTGGTACTCGGCTACATCAATGTTTTCTTCACCTGCCTTGAGCAACGCGTTGGCTTCACGCGGTGAAGGGCCTTCGATCGTAACGGCCACCAAACTCGCCGTTGGGGGCAGAAGGGCGAGGCACCGCCGAGCAGCCCACCAATAGTGGAACTGATCACCGTCGCGGCTTGCGAGGACGCTTAGATTTCCTCTTATCGAGGGCGGCGCACGAGAGCGAAGATGTCCGTTCTGTTCCAAAATTCTTCAACAGCCCATAAGCGCCAATGTCTTCAACCCCAGCGGGTAGCCCATGCCTCTTAGCTAGCGTTTATTGTCGGTTGTTTTTCGAAAATGCACATACAACGTCGTAGGTCATACCGTAAATTGGCTGTTCTAAAGCCTATAGGGCGATGATCGATCCATGGCGGTTGGAGGGCAATGGCTCTGACGCGTTCCCCTCCTGTGGTTCTCGGGTGCCTTGGTGCTCACCCTGTCCTCATGCGCTGTCTGGGGATGGGCGAAAGGGGGCGGGTTGGTTGAGTTTGTAGCGAATATCGCTCATTTAGCCATTTAGCTTCCATGCCCCGCCGTCAATCCGCCAGCAAAAGCCTTTCCGCGCTTCCCGACCGCACGCGACGCCGGCGATGTGCCCGGCCGATCGCCAGACAGCGGCAAGGCTGTCGGCGCTGCTGCTCCGCCAGGGCCGCAGACGCATACGGTTTACCGTGAGCAGCGACGCCGGCGAGTCCGTCGATCTGCTCGCGCCCCTGCTGGATGTCCTCGAGACCGCCGCAGGCATGGTCGCCCGTGGGGCGGGCGTCGCCGTCCTGGCGCGGAATGAGGAGCTCACCAGCCAGCAGGCGGCGGATCTGTTGAACGTGTCGCGTCAGTACATGGTCCGGCTGCTGGAACGGGGCGACATCGCTTCGACGAAGGTCGGCGCCCATCGACGCGTGCGCGCCGAGGATCTGGCGATCTATCGCCAGCGTCGTGATGAAGGTCGAGCCGCGGCTCTCGCCGACATGGCCGACCAATCGCGGGCGCTGGGCGGCTACGACAAACCCGCGACGTTTGGGTCGCGACGGAGGGGTTAGCGTCCACCGAGTGTCATTAGTTCGGCGTCGCTCTAAGCAGAGATTCGTTGGGCGTTCGACGGATGGCCCCGAGCCCGGCCCCCGCCCCCTCCACCACTTCGTGGTCCCCCTCCCCCGTGAAGAGGCACGGGGGAGGATTTATTCAATCCTCACCCACGAAGGGGGGAGGGTGCGCGGCTCCTCTTGGCGATCCCGGGCAATCCTGCTTAGGGCCGGGCTTCGAGCACCATGTTGAAGGGCCCTTCCGTCGCGCGGCGCACATGGGTGAAGCCGGCGGCGGTGAGCACTTCGGTCAGCTTCGCTTCGCCGGCCTGGGCGCCGAGGGCTTCGCCGACCTCCTGGGCCAGGGAGGTCGGGACGCAGATCATGGTCGAGGCGTTGTAGTAGAGCCGGCTCACGGGATTGCCGATGTTGTCGCCGGGGCGGTCGGCGGCGATGGGCTCCACCAGCATCCAGGCGCCGTCGGGCTTCAGGAGGCCCCGCATGTGCGCCGCGCAGCCGCGTGGGTCGCCCATGTCGTGCAGGCAGTCGAACATGGTGACCAGGTCGAAGTCCCGTTCGGCGATGTCCTTGGCCGGCGCGGTCTCGAAGCGGACGCGGTGGACCAGGCCGTGGGCCTCGGCGTGGGCGTTGGCCTGTTCGATCGATGGCGCGTGGAAGTCGTAGCCGACGAAGGCGCTCTTGGGGAACGCCTCGGCCATCAGGAGCGTGGAGAAGCCCACGCCGCAGCCGACATCGGCCACCTTCGCGCCCGCCTCGAGCTTGGGCGCCACCCCGTCCAGCGCCGGCAGCCAGGATTGGGTGAGGGCGTTGACGTAGCCCGGCCGGAAGAACGCGCCCACGGCGCAGAAGAGGCAGCCGGCGCTGTCGCCCCAGGCGACCCCGCCGCCGGTGCGGAAGGCGGCCTCCACCTTGGACTGGCCCTCGACCATGGCCGCGCCGAGGTCGAACGCGCCCTCCAGATAGACCGGGCTGTCCTTCACCGCGAAGACCATCGCCTGCTCGGGGGTCAGGCTGAAGCGGTCCGCCGCCGCATCGAAGGCGATGTAGCCGTTGGCTGCCTGGGCCAGGGCCCATTCGCGCACATAGCGCTCCGCCAGGCCGGTCCTTTGGGCAAGTTCCGCGGCGCTGGCGGCGCCGCCGCGATGCAGGGCGTCGAACAGGCCCAGCCGATAGCCGATGCGGACCGTAGGCACGCTGAACGCGCCGCCCAGATCGCCGAGCATCTTGCCCACCAGGGCGTTCAATTTATCGCCGTCGATGTCGCTCATTTCGTAGGGTTCCTTGGTTGGTGATTCGAATGTCTTAGTGGGCTGAATCCGTCGGATGGTTCACTAGCCAAACCCGTACCCCCAGCCACCGTCATCCCGGCGCTTCGCCGCGCCTTACGACCTCGCGAACGCGACCAGCGGCCCAAGGTCGAGACCGTCGGCCGCCTTGAGGGTGGCGATGTAAGTGGCCCGGGCGTCGCCCGGGCGGACCCTCGTCGCTCAACGGCGCGTCGCCCAGACTTCGCGCGGGTCGAGTTCATCGGCGACAAAGCGACGTAGCCGCTCATCCTCATCTTCGTCCTCGACGGCCTGGTCCTCCAGCACCATCGAATGACTGATGGCGCCGAGCTCGCGCCGGGCCACCTCGCGCGCGGCCCGGTCGTAGATTCGCCGCAGGCCGTCGCGCGGGACCAGGGCGTAGATCACCTCGCAGCCCAGGGCCTCGGCCACCCGTCGAAGGGTGTTGAGTTGGATGGTGTCCTCCGCCTCCGACCGTTCCAGGCGTTGGACCGACGGCTGGGTGATGCTCAGCCGCTCGCCGAGCTGCTCGGCGGTCATCCCCAGCGCGTCGCGAATGGCGCGGATCCAGCCCTTCGGGGGCCGCCGCCCGGGCAATTCGCGATACGGCGTGAGCGTCCGATCCAAGGATCGCCGCGCCTGCGCGGCCCGCTGTCGCCGGTTCATGTTATGCCTTGTGGATTATTTTCGTCTTTTATCTTTATAGCGTGTGATCTATGGCGCGTCGAGGTATTATACGTCACAACGCATATTAGTAGCCCACCAGACGCCGCCTCACCCTCCCATCCCGTTCAGCCCGACCAGCAGCAGCCCCAGGAACAGCGCCCCGCCGATGATCGCCGAGCCGGCGGAGAGGAAGGCCATGCGCGCGAGGGTTCCGATCACGCTCGTCCGATAGACGCCGCGCATGTGGACGAACAGATGGATCGGCGCGGCCCACAAGATGAGGCCGGCCGCGCCGCCGATGAGCGGCGAGAGCGCCTCGGAGGCCGCGAGCATCAGCCCCACCGCGGAGAGGGAATGCAGGCTGAAGATGGCGTGGTCGAAGATGAAGAACCGGCGCTGGAACACGAAGGCCAGGCTGATGAGAAGGGTCGCCATCGGCAGGGCCAGGAAGGCGAAGCGTTCGGCCCAACCCTCCACCACCAGGGAAAAGCGGCGGGGATCGTCCACCACCTGGACCCATCGGTCCCTCAGCCAATCGGCCTGGGTCTGGCCCCCGGGCAACTCGATCCGGCTGGTCTGGATCGCCGCCTTGGCCTTGGCGCGCTGGGCGGGCGTCATCTGCTCCAGGGGACCGGTCAGGGTCGACTTCAGGAGCGACCCGTGGCCCAGGGCGCCGGCGAGGAACACCGCGACCAGGACGACGAGGAAGAGCCGCAGCGGCGGGATCTGAGGCGCCCGATGGCCGTCCAGATAGGCGCGGGTCAGGCGGGCGGGGTGGAGGATGAGGTCCGGCAGGGTGGTCCACACCCGGCCGTCGAAATGCAGCAGGCCCTCGAGCGCTTCGCCGATGAGCTTCCAGATCGACCGATGGAAGTCCTCGGCCGCCTGCCCGCATTGGGCGCACCAAGGCCCCGTGAGCGGCGCCCCGCAATTGACGCAGGGCGTTTCCGGCGGAAGGGCATGGCCGATGCGCCGGCGGAAATCCGAGGGCGCGCCAGGCGCGCCGCCGGCCTCCGCTTGGCTTTCATGCGGCGCCTCCGCATCGGTCGGCCTGGAGGGCTTCATGGGGCGATCATGCGGGTTTTCGCCGCGCGCTCAAGGCTCCCATGGCCGGCGCCTGTCGGTTCGGCCCAGGGCCACGCGTATTAAGGGACATGATATCCCGTCACTGTACTCGCAGTCGGGTGGGTAAATTGCCCCACGGGGCGGTGGCGGTCATCGCCGTGTCATGCGAGCATGGTCCCGTTATGGGGGCTTGAAACGAAATGGCGGGTCGGGACGCCGCCCCCGCGGCCGAACCCCTGGGATAGGAGCTTTGGGATGATGACTCGACTTTTAGCCTCCGTCGCCGCCGCGGCCCTGCTGAATCTCGCCGCGGAAGGGCCCGCCCTCGCGGAGGGCCAGCTTACGAATGTCAATCACATCATCATCGTGATGCAGGAGAACCATTCGTTCGACAATTATTTCGGCGTTCTGCCCTACGCCCCGGGCAGCCCCTATCATCCCGCCTTCCCATTCTGCTCGCCCACCGACCACAAGTGCGTCGACGGCCTGACCTGCAGCGTAGGGACGGGCGCGCTCGCCTGCTCCAACCACAACACGGATGTGGACACCCGTGCGGTCAAGGCGTTCCACAGCCCGACCCGCTGCATCATCCCGGACCTCGATCACAGCTGGGTCGGCAGCCACGGGGAACTCAATTTCGCCCATCCCAATCACGCCCTGCTCAATCCGAAGAACAACGGCTTCGTCCGGGTGAACGATGCGACCGACCAGCCCGACACGGGAGGCGAATCCCCCACCGAGGACCAGACGATCTCCTATTTCGACCAGACCGACATTCCGTTCTATTACGGCCTGGCGGAGAATTTCGCGATCAGCGACCGGCAGTTCTCGTCCGTGGTCGGCCCCACGATCCCCAACCGCTTCTACCTGCTGGCCGCGACATCCTTCGGGCACCTGACCACCAACGACACCATTCCGCCGGCCGGCGGCTACAAGCCGATCACCGGCACCATCTTCGATCTGCTCAACGCCCGCGGCGTGACCTGGGCCGATTATTTCGAGGACGCGCCCCAGGCCTTCCTGTTCCGCGCGCCCGACGCCCACACCCTGCCGCTCTCGACCTTCCTCGCCCAGGCGGCCGGGGTCGGCGCGCCCATGCCTTCGGTGGTGTTCATCGATCCCAACCTGGGGTTGGCCGGTGCGGCCCTGGAGGACGACGAACATCCGCCCACGGACATTCAGCGCGGCCAGGCGCACGTCTCCGACGTGGTGAACGCGGTCCGCAACGGGCCCTATTGGAAGGATTCGATCATCTTCATCACCTATGACGAGCACGGCGGTTACTATGATCACGTCGGGCCGCCGGCGGCGGAACAGGGCGGCGCCCGGACCCCGGACGGGATCGCGCCGGGCCAGTGCGCCGACCTTTCGTCGCCTCCCGACAGCACCTTGCCCGGCGGTGGCGCGGAATGCGCGACCAACGCGCTCAGCACCACCGACACCACCCTCCTGGACGCCGAGGCCCTGTGCCCGGAACTGACCGCCGATCCGACCGGGCCCTACCCGGCGGGCTGCGCCAGTTTCGACCAGCTCGGCCTGCGGGTGCCCCTGATCGCGGTCTCGCCCTTCGCCAAGCGCGGCTACGTCTCCCATGTGGCGCGCGACCACACGGCCCTGCTGGCGCTGATCGAACAGCGCTTCTTCGGCGGTTCCGCCAGGGCGCACCTGACGGCCCGCGACCAGCATGCGCCGTCGCTCAAGGACATGTTCGATTTCGACAATTCCCCCTCGCTCAATACGCCGGTGGGCTCGGCGGGGCCGCCGGTGACGGATTGCACGCCCGCCGGGTAGGACCATCCCCCTCCCCCGCAACGTCGTTCAGGCGCGCCTTTTTAAACACCTCTCCCGTAGGGAGAGGGAGGGGCCCATGGCGAAGCCATGGGAGGGTGAGGGGTTACGGCGCCAGGGGATTTCACTCCGTGTTTCAGCGTCTTGAGGCAAGCTGGGCGGCTCAATCGGATAGTGGGTAACCCCTCACCCTCCCACGCCCCAAAGAGGGCGCGGGCCCCTCCCTCTCCCTTTGGGAGAGGTGTTCCGTGGCCGACTCCCTTCGGGAGAGGTGTTCCGTGGCCGACCTTCCAGAACGCGTCGCGCACCGAATGGGAGTTGTGTGCATGCCGTAGCCGGCAAGCGGGCGGGGGAGGATTGTGGATGCGGTGGCTTCTAAGGCCCACCCCCGCGGGTTATGACGTCGGCGCATGTCCCACAGGGAAACGCCCAGCGAGGTCTTCAAGCGCGCCCTGGCGCACGCCGCACGCTCCCTGGCCGAACAGCCGGACCTGGAGGTGGTGTTTTCGGGCGATGGGCCGAACCTAACCGGCCACCGCGCCACCCTGCCCCATCCGCCCAGGGAGCTTTCCGGGCCCGAGACCGCGCGGATCCGCGGGCTGGCCGACCAGATGGCCCTGCGCGTCGCCCATCACGACGACGCCGTCCACGCCAAGGGCAAGCCCAGGTCCCCCGACGGATCACGGGTCTATGACGCGCTGGAGCAGGCGCGGATCGAAGCCATCGGGGCCAACGCCCTGGCCGGGGTGAAGGACAATCTGGCGGCGGTCTGGGACCAGGCGGCGCAGCGCAAGGGCCTGGGCCAGCGCATCGATCCGGCAGCCCCGCCCATGGCCGACATCGTCGCCCTGATGGCGCGCGAGCGCCTGACCGGCGAGGCGCCGCCGCCGGCCGCCCGGGACCTGGTGGACGCCTTCCGCGCCGAGGTCGAGGCCAAGGCCGGGGCCGACCTCGACCGGCTCACCGGCGCGGTCGCGGACCAGAAGACCTTCGCGCGCATCGCCAGGGCCGTGGTGCGGGACCTCTCCATGGGCGACGACCTCGAGGGCGCGCCCGACGCCGACGATCAGGACGACGACGACGACGACGGCGAGGCGGGGGGCACCGATCGGGGCGACGGCGAGGACGAGGAGTCCTCGCCCCAGGACGCCTCGCTCGACGACTCCGAACGGAGCCGCCGCGAGCAGGAGACGGCGGAAAGCCAGCCGGCCCAGGCCGAAGAGGACAGCGACGCCGAACCCTCGGACGAAGACCTCGAGACGAGCGACGGCGACAAGCCCGCGCGCCCCGATCCGAAGGACCCCGGCCGGCCCGAGCCCGCCTATAAGGTGTTCACCGCGGCGCACGACGAGATCGTCTCGGCCGAGGACCTCTGCGAGCCGGAAGAACTGATCCGGCTGCGCGCCTATCTCGACCAGCAACTGGCCCATCTTTCCAATGTCGTCTCGCGCCTGGCCAACCGCCTGCAACGCAAGCTGATGGCCCAACAGAACCGCGCCTGGAGCTTCGATCTGGAGGAAGGCATGCTCGATGTCGCCCGCCTGACCCGGGTGATCGTCGATCCCACCGCGCCGCTGTCGTTCAAGCAGGAGGAGGACACGGAATTTCGCGACACCGTGGTCAGCCTGCTGATCGACAATTCCGGGTCCATGCGCGGCCGGCCGATCATGGTCGCCGCGGTGTGCGCCGACATCCTCGCTCGCACCCTGGAGCGATGCGGCGTGAAGGTGGAGATCCTGGGCTTCACCACCCGGGCGTGGAAGGGCGGCGCGGCGCGGGACGATTGGCTGAAAGCCGGCAAACCCGCCTCGCCCGGGCGCCTCAACGACCTGCGGCACATCATCTACAAGCCGGCCGACGCCCCGTGGCGCCGGGCGCGCAAGAACCTGGGCCTGATGATGCGGGAGGGCCTCCTAAAGGAGAATATCGACGGCGAGGCCCTGATGTGGGCCCATCAGCGCCTGGTCGCCCGCTCCGAACAGCGGCGCATCCTGATGGTGGTCTCCGACGGCGCGCCGGTGGACGATTCCACCCTGTCGGTCAATTCCGGCCACTATCTGGAACGGCACCTGCGCCGGGTGATCGCCGACATCGAAGGCAAGTCGAGCGTCGAACTGATCGCCATCGGCATCGGCCACGACGTCACCCGCTATTACCGGCGCGCAGTGACCATCGTCGATGTCGAACAATTGGGCGGGGCGATCACCGAACAGCTCGCCGCCCTGTTCGAGGAGGAGCCGCGGGCCGCGACCCGGGCCAGCCGCGGCCTCCTGGCGCCCCTCCCCCGGGTGCAGGGCGCTCTGGCGGCCAAGGCGGCGCCCGCGCGCCGGGGGAGCGAGGCGATGCGGTGACGCCCGCCTGCGTCGCCGACTACCGTGACGCCGCCCGGCGACGGCTGCCGAGGGTATTGTTCGACTACATCGACGGCGGCGCGTACGGCGAGACGACCCTGGCCGCCAACGTCGAGGATCTGCGGCGCCTGACCTTGCGCCAGCGCGTGCTGCGCGACGTCTCCAAGCTGTCGACGGCGACCGAGATGTTCGGACAGGCCCTCTCCATGCCGGTGGTGCTCGCCCCGATCGGGCTGGCCGGCCTCTATGCGCGCCGCGGAGAGGCCCAGGCCGCGCGGGCGGCCAAGGCGGCCGAGGTTCCCTTCGCCTTGTCGACCATGGGAATCTGCGACCTGGAGGAAGTCGCCGGGGCCGCCGCGCCGCCCTGGTTCCAGCTCTATATGATCCGCGACCGCGGCTTCATGGCGGAACTTCTTGGCCGGGCGGCGCGGGCGGCCTGCCCGGTGCTGCTCTTCACCGTCGACCTGCCGGTTCCCGGCGCCCGCTACCGGGACACGCGCAACGGGATGACGGCGCATACGGCGGGGGCGCGGGTCGCCCGGGCCCTCGACGGGCTTCGCCATCCCCGCTGGCTGTGGGACGTCCATCTCCGGGGCCGGCCCCATGCCCTGGGAAACGTGGCCGGCGCCGAGGCCGATCTGGACGATCTGAGCCGGTTCTGGAGCTGGACCCGGCGCAACTTCGACCCGTCGGTGACCTGGAAGGACATCGACTGGGTGCGAGACCGCTGGCCCGGCCCGATCGTGCTCAAAGGCATCCTCGACGCCGAGGACGCCAAGGAGGCCCGCCGATGCGGCGCCGACGGCGTGGTCGTCTCCAACCACGGCGGCCGTCAGCTCGACGGCGTCGCCTCGGGGATCACCGCCCTGCCGGCCGTGGTCGAGGCGGTGGGCGGCGATCTGACCGTCCTGATGGACGGGGGCGTCCGCTCGGGCCTGGATGTCCTCAAGGCCCTGGCCGCCGGCGCCAAGGCCTGCCTGATCGGCCGCGCCTGGGCCTGGGCCCTGGGCGCCCGCGGAGAGGCCGGCGTGAGCCACGTTCTGGCGATCCTGCGCGAGGAACTGCGCGTCGCCATGTCCCTCACCGGCTGCACGGACGTCCGCGCCGCGGGGCGGGAGTTGCTGGAGGGGTGAGCGGGGGAAGAAGTCTCAGCTCGCCGGCTGGGCGGCGAGCTTGGCCTTGACCTGTTTCTTGATCTTCAGGGCGCGCGGCGACAGGGTCTCGTCCCGCGCCTTGGCGAGGAAGGGATCGAGGCCGCCGCGGAAATCAACCGTGCGCAGGGCGGCGTTGGAGATCCGCAGCTTGAAGACCTGGCCGAGGCTTTCGGAGTGCAGCTTGGCCGGGCCGAGCGCGGGCAGGAAGCGCCGCTTGGTCTTGATGTTGGAGTGGCTCACATTGTGGCCGGTCATCGGGCCGACCCCGGTGAGTTCGCAGCGGCGTGACATGGCGCGAGGCTTTCGAAAGGCGGAGGGGGTCGGGCGGGAGGGCGATATAGGCGATGGGGGCTTCGCCCGTCAAGGCTAGGCGACCGTGGCCCGCGCGCCGCGGTCGATGAAGGCGGCGATGACCGCGAGAGCAAGATAGGTCGACAATCCCATCGCGCCTAACGTCAGCGGATCGGCCGCGCCGGTGGTCAAGGCCCCGATGATCTGGACCGCGGCCAGGATGGCGATGAACAGAACGGCGGGCCAGGCGGTGCGGCTGGCGCCCTTGCGGCCGGCGGCCCAGGCGGCGCCGGCGACGGCGACCATGCCCATCTCCAGCGCCATTTCCGGCAGCGGGTAGTTCCACCCTCCAAGCCCGACCTTGGGCCCGCCGAACCACAGCTCCAGGTCCGGGCGATGGACCAGCAGATCGAGCACCCAGTGGGAAAACACCGTCCCCCCGAGGAACACCGCCGCCCGCCAGGGAAGCTTCAACGCAAATCGAGCGAGGAAGGCGGCGCCGAGCGACCAGGCCAGGGAAGCGGGCAAGCCGTGGGTGTAGGGCATGAAGTAGAGATCAAGGTCGCTGCCGGGCAAGGTCGGATCGAAGCGGACCTTTTCCACACCGGTCATGATCAGGCCGCTCCAGCCGATGTCCAGAAGCTGGCAGCCGGCGACATAGGCCCACAGCGGGGCTCGCGGCTCCGCCGACTTGGCCGCCAGGGCGGCGGCGTAATGACCGACGAACATAGTCTCGACCCCCCGCGCGGACGCCCGTCACGTTTGTGGTCAAATCGGGCGAAGATACAATAGCTTGTAGGGAACAAAGGCCGAATGGAGAGAAATCAGCGATTCGGTCACCTTTCGTTTCACCCCTGTTCACGACCCTCCAAGGCCGGCGTTAAGACCCCGCCATTGACAACCCGGCCCCGGCGCGGAAAAGACACGCCCGCGCGCTCACCTTAAAGCGCCGCGCCCATCCGCCCGCGAGTCCTTGATGACCTATATCGTCACCGACGCCTGTATCAAATGCAAGTACATGGACTGCGTGGAAGTGTGCCCGGTGGATTGCTTCTATGAAGGCGAGAATTTCCTCGTCATCAGCCCCGATGAATGCATCGACTGCGGGGTGTGCGAGCCGGAGTGCCCGGTGGACGCGATCAAACCCGACACCGAGGACGACCCGGACGGCAAATGGCTCAAGGTCAACACCGACTATGCGCTGATCTGGCCCAACATCACGGTCAAGGGCACCCCGCCTCCCGACGCCGAGCAGTACGAACGCGAAACCGACAAGCTCAGCCGGTATTTCAGCGAGAAGCCGGGCCAGGGTTCCTGACTTAGGGTTCGCCGCGATACCAGCCCGGTCGGGCGCGACTTCCGCGCGGGTCGCCAAGCCTTTCAAACCGCGCATTTTTGTGCTAGGTTTCTCCCTATCAAGCGCGACTCCGATGAATCGTTCCGGCGCCCAGGAGGCGGCGGCGCCCCCGCGAGCGGGCGCGAAGGATCGTCGCTAAAAGGCTCTGGATCGAGAGGACCAAACCCATGCCCGCCAGGAACGACTTGGACTACAAGATCGGCGATCACGTCGTCTATCCCGCGCATGGGGTCGGCGTGGTGGTGGGCGTCGAGACCCAGGAATTCGCCGGTACGCCGCTGGAAGTCTATGTGATCACCTTCGACCACGAGAAGATGATGCTGCGGGTTCCGACCAAGAAGGCCAAGACGGCCGGCCTGCGCGCCCTGGCCGAAGGCAATGTGGTCTCCCAGGCGCTCACCACGCTCAAGGGCCGCGCCCGGGTCAAGCGGACCATGTGGAGCCGCCGGGCCCAGGAAT
>JBBQGZ010000051.1:0-15400 GCA_038323535.1 Caulobacterales bacterium | reverse complement strand
CGGCGCGCTCGCCTTCGGCATCGGCACCTCCGAGGTCGAGCACGTCCTGGCGACCCAGACCGTCCAGCAGGACCGGCCCAAGACGATGGAGATTCGGGTGGTCGGGTCGCTGCCGACTGGTGTCACCGCCAAGGACCTCATCCTGAGCATCATCGGCCAGATCGGCGTCGAGGGCGGCGCCGGCTACGCCGTCGAATACACCGGCGCGGCGGTGCGCTCCCTCAGCATGGAGGGCCGCATGACGCTCTGCAACATGTCGATCGAGGCGGGCGCCCGCGCCGGCATGGTGGCTCCCGACGAGGCTGCCGTGGACTATCTGCGCGGCCGCCCGCGGGCTCCCGTGGGCGACGCCTTCGACAGGGCGGCCGGCCGCTGGCTGGCGCTGGCCAGCGACGACGGGGCGGCCTTCGATGAGGAGATCAGCCTCGACGCCTCGGCGCTCAGGCCCATGGCGACCTGGGGATCGTCTCCCGATCAGGCGGCGGCGGTCGATGCGGCGATCCCCAATCCCGAGGACGCCACGGCGCAGCGCGCCCTCGACTACATGCGCCTGGAACCCGGAAAGCCGCTGATCGGCACGCCGGTGGACGTGGTCTTCGTCGGCAGTTGCACCAACGGGCGGATCTCCGACCTGCGCGCTGCCGCCGCCGTCCTGCGCGACCGTCGGATCGATCCCAGGGTCCGGATGCTGGTGGCGCCGGGTTCCGAAGCGGTGCGCCGCGAGGCGGAGGCCGAGGGGCTGCACGAGATCTTCCTCGCGGCCGGGGCGGAGTGGCGATTGCCGGGCTGTTCCATGTGCATCGCCATGAACGGCGACCAGGTGGGGCCCGGCCAGCTTGCCGTCTCCACCTCCAACCGCAACTTCGAGGGCCGCCAGGGCCCGGGCGCGCGCACCATCCTCGCCAGCCCCGCCACCGCCGCCGCTTCGGCGGTGGCCGGCGCCGTGGCCGATCCCCGAACCTACGCGGCGCCAAGCCATGCCGGTTGAACCCATGCCCCCCGCGATCGAACCGTTCCGCACCCTGATGTCACGCACCGTGGTTCTGCCGCACGCGAACATCGACACCGACCAGATCATTCCGGCGCGGTTTCTCACCACCCTCTCGCGCACGGGCCTGGGATCGCTGGCCTTCCACGACTGGCGGTACCACCCGGGCGGCGCGCCGAAGGACGACTTCGTTCTCAACACCATCGCCGCGGCAGATCACCGCATTCTGATCGCCGGCGACAACTTCGGCTGCGGATCCTCGCGCGAGCATGCCCCGTGGGCGCTGGCCGACTTCGGGTTCCGGGCCGTGATCTCCACCAAGGTGGCCGACATCTTCACGTCCAACGCCTTGAAGAACGGGCTCCTGCCGATCGAGGTCGATGCGGCCACCCATGCGCGCCTCGTCGCCGCGCCCGGCGCGGAAGTGGTCGTGGACCTCGAGGCGCGCGAGGTGCGGTTCGACGGGCGGGCGACCGCCTTCGAGGTCGAGCCTTTCGCGCGCCGCTGCCTGCTGGACGGCGTCGACCCTCTGGGCTTCATCCTCTCGCGCCTGCCGGCCATCGAGGCGTTCGAGAAGGCGCGCGCCGCTTGAACCATCACGTTGTGATGCTGCCGGGCGACGGCGTCGGGCCGGAGGTCGCGCTCGCCGCCCGTCGCGTGATCGAAGCGGTGGCTCTAAGCTTCGGCCAAGCCTTCACCTTCGAGGAACAGGCCATCGGCGGGGCCGCAATCGACTCGGTGGGCGACCCTCTGCCGCCGGCGACGGTCGAGGCGTGCCTGGCGGCCGACGCCGTGTTCCTCGGCGCCGTGGGCGGGCCAAAATGGGACGGCGGTCCGCGACGCCCGGAGGAAGGCCTCCTCGGCATCCGCCGAGCGCTCGGCCTCTTCGCCAATCTGCGCCCGGTGCGGGTGGACGCCGCGATCGCCGATCGCTCGCCCCTCAAACGGGAGATCGTCGAGGGCGCGGATCTGCTGATCGTCCGTGAACTGACGGGCGGCCTCTACTTCGGGGAAAAGACCCGCTCGGTCGATGCGGCATCGGATCTCTGCGTCTACACCGTCTTGGAAGTGGAGCGCATCGCCCGCGTGGCGTTCGCCGCCGCCCGCCGACGGCGCGGCAAGGTCGCCTCGATCGACAAGGCCAATGTCCTGGAGACCAGCCGCCTGTGGCGCGAGACGGTGACGCGGGTGGGAGCATCCGAATTTCCCGACGTCGCCCTGGAGCACGGCCTGGTCGATTCCGCCGCCATGCGCCTCGTCTTGGCCCCAAAGAGCTACGACGTGATCCTGACCGAAAACCTGTTCGGCGACATCCTGAGCGATGAAGCCTCGGTCCTGACCGGCTCGATCGGCCTGTTGGGGTCCGCATCCCTGGGCGATGGCCGCCCCGGCCTCTTCGAGCCGATCCACGGCTCCGCTCCGGGCATCGCCGGCAAGGATCTCGCCAACCCCATCGGCGCGATCAACGCCTGCGCCATGATGCTGCGCGACGGCCTGAACCTGGACGGGGAAGCCCGCGCGGTCGAAGCCGCCATCGCCCAGTTCCTCCGCGCGGGCGAATTCACTGCGGACATGGGCGGACGCCTTAAGGGTTCAGCCGCCGCGGACCGGATCGTAGGGGCGATCGCGGGGTGAACCCCGAGAGCCTATTCGACGGCTCGCTACTCCGCCGGGAGCACCTTCGCGATCGGGCGGGTCACCTCCTCGAGCCGGACGCCGGCCCACCGGCGCAGCGGCGTCACACGCACCACCGCCTCTGTGATCAGGATGTAGCCGGCGATCAGGGCGGCGTCCGCCAATACCGAGCCCGCCGAGAGACCGGCCGATGCGTTGACGCTTTGCGGGGTCAGGGGCTGGATGAGCAGCACGATGAGGATGTTGTTGGTGGCGTGGACCCCGGTGGAGAACTCGATGCCGCCCAGCCTCAAGGTCATGTAGGCGAAGCCGGCGCCCATCAGCGCCCGGGTGATGAAGCCGTCCCAGCTCGCGTCGAAATGCAGGGATGAGAAGACCACGGCGCTGACCCCCACCAGCATCGCGGGCCGGCGCGAGAATACGGCCGTCTGGCGTATGAGCCAGCCTCTAAAGATCAGCTCCTCGGCCGCCGCGGCGGGGATCAGCAGCAGGGTCGACAGGCCATAAGCGATCCGGCCCGCCCCATGCGGCGAGATGGTCAGCAGGGGCACGGAGGGCGCTTCGGCGCCCAGCAGTCCGCCGGCGGCGATCAGCGGCCCGATGACCAGGCTCGACAGGGCCAGGCCCGCGGCCAGCAGGCGCCAGCGCACCTTCGCCGCCACGGTGACGCACGCCAGGAGCCGACGCCCGGCAAGCGCGGTCGCCGCGGCGACGAAGGCGACGAAGAATATCCCGTTGGTGGCCGTCTCGAACACCAGCCGCACGAGCGTCAGCCCCAGGCCCCCGGCCGGCGAGTCGCGCAGCGTCAGGGCGACATCGCTGAGGCCCGCGAACCCCTCCCCGCCCTTGCCGACGGCGAGGGTGTAGGGGACCAGGATGAGGATCCAACAGGCCAGGGCGGCGACGAATCCGACGCCGAACCCCGCCACGACGCCGACGGCCAGGCGCCTTAGGTCGCGGTCGCGGACGCCGACATCGGCCAGGAAGGCCGACTTCGCCAATCCCGCCCACACGCCCGGCCGCCTCATCGATGTTCCCGCTTTGCCCTGTGACCCGTTCATCCGCTAGGGAAGGCCAAATCCAAAGGACAATCGCATGCGCATTGTGGCCGGGGAGCTACGCGGACGCACTCTTGTGGCGCCAAAGGGACACTCTACCCGTCCCACCGCCGATCGGACCCGCGAGGCGCTGTTTAACGTCCTCGAACACGCGGCCTGGTCACCGGGCCTGCAAGGTTGCCGGGTGATCGATCTCTTTGCCGGATCGGGGGCTCTGGGCCTCGAAGCCCTGTCGCGCGGCGCCGCCTTCTGCCGGTTCGTGGACAGCGATTTGGTCGCGCGCGACGCCACCAAATGCAACCTCGCGGCCCTTCGCCTGGACGAGCGCGCCCTGATCGCCGGGGAAGACGCCGGGCGATTGCCGCCGCGCCGGGGCCGGGATGGCGGACCCTTCGATTTCGCCTTCCTCGATCCCCCCTACGGCGGGGATCTGGGCGAACGAGCCCTGGCGGCCCTGGTGCGGGGAAACTGGCTGGCGCCGGAGGCCATCGTCATCCTGGAGCGAGGAGCCGAGGAAGGCGATTTGCAGGCGCCGGGCTACGAAATACTGAATTCGCGTGTCTGGGGCGCGGCGCGGGTGTGCTTCCTGGCCTACGCACCCACGCCGAAGGCAAAGACATGAACCACAAAGAGCACGAAGGACACGAAGTCAGACACGAAGACTGAATTTGGCGCTTCGCGCGAAGCGCCTTGCTTTCTCCTTGGTGTTCTTCGTGGCCTTCGTGCGCTTGGTGTTCAAATCCTTCGCTGCGCCGAATGCCCCGCTCCGCTCCCGTTGGCGGCTCGGGCAAGCCTGTTTGGATCATCGCCGGCCGAACAGACGCTCGATGTCCGCGAGTTTCAGTTCCACATAGGTCGGACGGCCATGGTTGCATTGCCCCGAATGGGGGGTGGCCTCCATCTGGCGCAGCAGGGCGTCCATCTCCGGCCCGGTGAGCCGCCGGCCCGCGCGCACCGAGCCGTGGCAGGCGAGGGTGGAGCAGACCTCCGCCAGCCGCTCCCCAAGAGCCAGGGCGGCGTTGTTTTCGGCCAGATCATCGGCAATGTCACGGATCAGGCCGGGCACGTCGGTTTCGCCCAGCAGGGCCGGGGTTTCGCGCACCAGCACGGCGCCCGGGCCGAAGGCCTCAACGATCAGGCCCAGGGCGGCCAGCTCCTCGCTCCGGGCGCAGACCCGTTCCGCTTCGGCCGGATCCAGCTCCACGACCTCGGGCAGCAGCAGGGCCTGACGGGCGACGCCGCCCGCCGCCATCTCCGCCTTCATGCGTTCATAGACCAGGCGCTCGTGCGCGGCGTGCTGATCGACGATCACCACCCCGTCGCGGGTCTGGGCGACGATGTAGGTTTCATGCACCTGCGCCCGCGCGGCGCCTAAGGGGAAGTCGGCGGGGTTCCGTTCACCCCGCATCTGTGTCGCCGACCCGTCGTCGATGGGAAATCCGACCCACGGCTCGGCGCGGGCCGAGGCCCCCGTGAGGCCGGGAAGATCGGCGGGTGGCGCCCATCCGCCGCCGCGCCAGGCCGAGAAACCCGCCGCCGACGCTCCGGCCCGGAAGCCGCCGAGGGCCGCGGTGGCGACGGTGGTCGAGGCCCGGTGCCCGGCGCCCGCCAGCGCGTGGCGCAGGGCTCCGACGATCAGGCCGCGCACCAGGGTCGGGTCGCGAAACCGCACCTCCGCCTTGGCCGGGTGGACATTGACGTCCACCAGCACCGGATCGAGGTCCAGATAGAGCACGGCGGCGGGATGGCGGTCGCGGGCCAGGACGTCGGCGTAGGCGGCCCTCAGTGCGCCTTGCAAAAGCCGGTCCCGCACTGGGCGGCCGTTGACGAACAGGTACTGGTGGGCGGAATTGCCGCGGTTGTAGGTGGGCAGGCCGGCATAGCCGGTCAGGCGCACCCCTTCGCGCTCTTGGTCCAGGGCCAGGGCGTTGGCGGAAAAATCACGCCCCAGAATGGCCGCGAGACGCGCCAGGCGGCCCTCCGCGCCGGGCGCCTCACGCTCCAGTCGAAGGACACGGCGCCCGTCCAGGTCGAGATGGAAGGCGATGGCCTCCCGGGCCATGGCCTGACGCTTGACCTCCTCGGCGATCGCCATGGCTTCGGCCCGGGCCGACTTCATGAACTTCAGGCGCGCCGGGGTAGCGTAGAAGAGGTCCCGGACCTCGACGCGCGCGCCGTGAGGCTCGGCAAAGGCGCAAGGCGACACCGCTCCCAGCGATCCGCCCTCGATCAGTACGGCGTGGGCCTCGGCCTCCCCCCTGGCCCGCGAGGCGATGGCGAGCCGGGCCACCGCCCCGATGGAGGGCAGGGCTTCGCCGCGAAACCCCAAGGTGGCGATGCGCAGGAGGTCATAGAGCCCGTCCCCGTCGGGACCAAGCTTCGAGGTGGCGTGGCGCTCGGTGGCCAGGGCCAGCTCGCCCCTGGCCATGCCCGACCCGTCGTCGGCGACCAGAATGCGGGTCAGTCCTCCGCCGTCGGCCTGAACCTCGATCCGCGACGCGCCGGCGTCGACGGCGTTCTCCATCAGCTCCTTGACCGCGCTGGCGGGCCGTTCGACCACCTCGCCGGCGGCGATGCGGTTGACGAGATAGGGCGGCAGGCGGCGGATCGGCATGACGGCGCACTATAGGCGCGATTCTTAAAGCCTCGCCGTCCGATCGAACTGGACCGCGGGTCGAGACGCCGGCGGGCGCGCCTCCTAATCTTCCGGCTCGACCGGATCCTCCCGCGCGCCGCTGCCGGCGGCCCGCTCGGCGATCCGGGCCGACTTGCCCCGGCGATCGCGCAAATAATAGAGCTTGGCCCGCCGGACGGCGCCGCGGCGCTTGACCTCGATCGATTCGATCATCGGCGAGAGCACCGGGAAGACCCGCTCGACCCCTTCGCCGAAGCTGATCTTGCGGACGGTGAAGTTCTCCTGCAGGCCGCCGCCCGAACGGGCGATGCACACGCCCTCATAGGCCTGAACGCGCTCGCGCTCGCCTTCCTTGATCCGCACATTGACGCGCAGGGTGTCGCCGGGCTGGAAGGCGGGAATCTTCTTGCCCGTGGTGAGGCGCGCGGCCTCCTCCTTCTCAAGCTGCTGGATCACGTTCATGGCCTCAAATCCTCTTGATTACTGGGCTTTGTCGCCCTTTGGCTGTTGATTGGCGAGATGCGCCGCCCATAAATCCGGCCGCCGCTCCCGCGTGACTTGCTCCCTCTGATCCCGCCGCCACCGGGCCACCTCGCCGTGATGGCCGGAGAGCAGAACCTCCGGGATATCGCGCCCCTCGAACGACCTGGGCCGCGTGAACTGCGGATGCTCCAGCAGGCCGTCCTCGAAACTTTCTTCCCTCAAACTCGCCGCCTCGCCCAACACGCCGGGCAGAAGCCGCACGCAAGCCTCGATCACCACCAGGGCCGCCGCCTCGCCGCCGGCGAGCACCGCGTCTCCCACCGAGATCTCCTCCAACCCCCGGGCGTCGATCACCCGCTGATCCACCCCCTCGAAACGCCCGCACAAAACGACGAGGCCAGGGCCCTTCGACCATGCCTTCGCCCGCGCTTGGGTCAGGGGCCTTCCCCGCGCGCTCATATACAACAACGGCCGGCCGGCCGCCTCGAGGCTGTCCAGCGCCGAAGCCACCACGTCCGCCCGCATCACCTGCCCGGGACCGCCCCCTGCGGGGGTGTCGTCCAGGAAGCCGCGCTTATCGTTGGAAAATCCCCGGATGTCCACCGTCTGAAGCGTCCACAGTCCCTGCTCGCGCCACGCCGTCCCGATCAGGGAGACAGCCAAAGGGCCGGGGAAGGCCTCGGGGGTCATGGTCAGCACGGTGGCGAGGAAGGGCATGCGTGGGAACTCGGAATCCCTCCCTCCCCTTCATGGGGAGGGACGATCGCGAAGCGATCCGGGTGGGGAAGTTTCGATCATCACCGACGCTGGAGATGCGTCTCACCGCCCCACCCTGACGGCGCTTCGCGCCGTCTGTCCCTCCCCATGAAGGGGAGGGAGGGAAGGCGCAAGCTCGCTTCTAAAGCCGCTCCACAATCGTCACATTCGCCAAGCCGCCGCCTTCGCACATCGTCTGAAGCCCGTAGCGCTTGCCGCGCGCCTGGAGGGCGTGGAGGAGGGTGGTCATCAGCTTGGTCCCCGACGCGCCCAGGGGATGGCCGAGGGCGATGGCGCCGCCGTTGACGTTGAGCTTCGCCGGATCGGCGCCGATCTCGGCCAGCCACGCCACCGGCACCGAAGCGAAGGCCTCGTTGACCTCATAGAGATCGATCTCGTCGATCGACATTCCGGCCTTGGCCAGCGCCCGCCTCGTGGCGGGAATCGGGGCTTCGAGCATGATCACCGGGTCGCCGCCGACCACGGTCAAATGATGAATGCGGGCCATCGGCTCGACGCCCAGGGCCTTGAGGCCCGCCTCGCTGACGATCATCACCCCCGAGGCGCCGTCGCAGATCTGGCTGGAGCTGGCGGCGGTGAGCTTGCCGTCCTCGCGTAGGAGCTTGACGCCCTTGATGCCCTCCAGGCTGGCGTCGAAGCGGATGCCTTCATCGACCGTGTGGAGGCTCGTGGCGCCGTCGGCGTCGGTGATCTCCACCGGCACGATCTCGTCCTTGAAGGCGCCCCCTTGCGTTGCCGCGATGGCCTTCTGGTGGCTGCCGTAGGCATAGTCGTCGAGCTGGTCCCTGGAGAGGCCGTACTTCGCCGCCATCATCTCGGCCCCCATGAACTGGCTGAACTGGATGTCGGGATAGCGGGCCTGCTGGCGGGGGCTCATGGGTATGCCGAAGCCGTTCTGGGCCGGCAGGGTCACCGGCAGGCCCATGGGCACGCGGGTCATGCTCTCCACGCCGGCGGCGATGACGATGTCCTGGCTGCCGCTCATCACCGCCTGGGCGGCGAAGTGCAGGGCCTGCTGCGAGGAGCCGCATTGGCGATCGACGCTGGTGGCGGGAACGCTTTCAGGCAGGCGCGAGGCCAGCACCGCGCCGCGGGCGACGTTGGTCGCCTGTTCGCCCACCTGCATGACGCAGCCCATGATCACGTCCTCGACCAGGGCCGGGTCGGCGCCGGTGCGCTCCAGCAGGCTGTCGAGGACCTGGCCGGCCAGATCGGCCGGATGCCAAGCGGCCAGCCGGCCCTTCTTGCGCCCTCCGGCGGTGCGGGCGGCGGCGACGATATAGGCTTGGGCCATGGCGATAGTCCTTGGAGTCCGGCGGATTCAGAGGGGAAATGTAGCCTATCCTCTACCCGGCGCGACGTAACGTCAGCCAATGGCGATTTGTCGATGCGTGACGATGCGCCATCCGCGCGTTAGGAGAGCACCTCCCCCCGCCGCTTCAAAGGCCCTTTCCCCGTGCGTCTGCCCCAGGCCCGGCTCGATCAGGTGCTCGACCGCTTCGCCGAGGTGGAGACGCGCATGGGCGCGGCCAGCGAGGGGGCGGAGATCGTCCGCCTGGGCAAGGAATATGCGCAACTGCGGCCGGTAGCCGAGTTCGCCCAGCGCCTGGCCAAGGCCCGCGCCGACCGGGCCGAACTGGAAGAGCTTCGGAGCGCGGAGGACGCTGAGATGGCGGCCCTGGCTCGCGACGAACTGGCGGCGCTCGACGCCCGCCTACCGGATCTGGAGCGCGAAGTCGCCCTTCTGCTCGCGCCGCGCGACGCCGACGAGAACGCCTCGGCGATCCTGGAGGTGCGGGCCGGAACCGGCGGCGACGAGGCGGCCCTGTTCGCCGGCGACCTCTTCCGCATGTACCAGCGCTATGCCCAAACCCGCGGCTGGAAGGTGGAGGTCGAGAGCCTCTCGGAGGGCGACGCCGGGGGTTATAAGGAAATCGTCGCCTCGATCGGCGGCGAGGGGGTGTTCGGCCGGCTGAAGTTCGAAAGCGGGGTCCACCGGGTGCAGCGGGTGCCCGACACCGAAGCCCAGGGGCGCATCCACACCTCCGCCGCCACCGTGGCCGTGTTGCCCGAATCCGAGGACGTCGAGATAGAAATAAGCGACCAGGATCTGCGCATCGACACCTACCGTTCCTCCGGCGCCGGCGGCCAGCACGTCAACAAGACCGACTCGGCGGTGCGCATCACCCACCTGCCCAGCGGCATCGTCGTCACCTCCTCGGAAAAGTCGCAGCACCAGAACCGGGCGCGGGCGATGAAGGTGCTCAAAGCCAAGCTCCACGACCAGAAGCGCGACGCCCTGGACGCCGAGCGCTCGCAATCGCGCAAGGACCAAGTGGGATCGGGCGACCGTTCCGAGCGCATCCGCACCTATAATTTCCCGCAAGGCCGGGTCACCGACCACCGCATCAACCTGACCCTCTACAACCTGGGGAAGGTGATCGCCGGCGAAGCCCTCGACGAGGTCATCGACCCCCTGATCGCCGAGGACGAAGCCGCCCGCCTGGCGCGTCTGGAGGAGAGCTTCGGCTAAGGGCGGGAAGACATCCCGCCAGCCAGCCGCCGGGCGAAGCCAACCACGGAGTCCACCTGGCGGCGCAGGAAGTCGGAAATGATGTGGTGCGCCTCGCGAGGCGAGACGGTGAAGGCTTTTCCGACCGAGTCGGCCATGGCCGCGCCGCGCGCGCCGATCGGCGCCGGCTCGCCGGTGGTGGTGTCGCAGGCCGTCTGATGCTCGATCTCGGCGTTGAGCTCCGCGCCCAGCAGGATCAGCGTCACCGAGAACCATACCCAGAGCATAAAGCCGATCATCGCTCCCAATGAGCCGTAGGTGACGCCGAAATGGGTGAAATTATTGATGTACCAGGAAAACCCCAGGGACCCCGCCATCCAGAGGACGGCCGCGGCGAAGCCGCCGCTGACCACCCAGCGCCACCTCGCCCGCTCGCGGCTGGGACCATAGCGGTAGATCAGGGTGAAGGCGACGGCGGCCGTCAGATAGACCACGACCCAGCGAAGAGGCGTCTGCAGGGCCGTCCAACCTCGGAGGCCGAGGCGATGAACGATGGCGGGCCCGGCCACGCTCGCGACGGTCAAACCGGCCAGGAACAGCAGTCCCGCCAGGGTGGCGCCATAGGTGATCAAGGTGCGATGCAGATAGGGGCGTTTCTCGGCCTCGTCATAGGTGATGTTGACGCCATCGAAGAGCGCCCTCATTCCCGCGTTGGCGCTCCACACCGATATGAGGGTGCTGGCCACGAACGCGGCGCCCAAGGTCCCGTGCCTCTGGGTGGCCAGCCGGACCATTTGCGCTCCGATCAGGGTGACCGCGTCACGCGGGAGGAAGGCGGAAAGGTGGGCCAGCTGCCGTTGAACCGTGTCAACGTCCAGGAACAGGCCATAGAGCGAGACGAAGGCCGCGATGGCCGGGAAGGTCGCCAGCAGGAGGTAGAAGGTCACCCCCCCGGCCAGGGCCGGCAGGCGGTTGCGGCCCATCTCGCGATAGGTGCGCCACAGGATGTCCTTCCAGCCCAAGGCCGGGATGGTCCAAGGGAAATGGGCGTTGCGGCCTCGTCCCGGCTCCGCCGCGTCGATCTCTTCGGGTGTGAGCGCGGCCGGTTTGGCGAGATCCACGAAACCAGGGCTCTTGCGCCTGGGCCAGAAGGCGGCCATGGCCAGCATGGCGAGCCACGGCGCGGCCCGAAACGGAAGTCTGGCGGGGCGCCGGGCGCCGGCGGGCGGCGGATCGCTCATGCGGAAGATCGCCCCGAGTGACGCGGTGGCCGAAGACGGCTTTGCAAGTTTAGGGGGGAAGACCCATCGCCGCCAGCGTAGCCTGTATGGCCTCCTATCTGCGGGTGACGGCGGGGGGCGTCGTGACCCGAGGCGACGCGGCGGATCTCGCGCCGCTATAGGGCCGGAACCGACAGATCCGCGCCGCCCAGGGCGCCCTCGATCAGGCGGATGGTGGCATTGAGGCCGAAGATGGCCGCGAAGGAGCCGAACCGGGGCCCCTGGCTTTGGCCGAGCAGCACCTCATAGAGGGCGGCGAACCAGGCGCGCAAGGGCTCGAAGCCGGCCGCCTTGCCCGCCGCATAGACCTCGTTCTGGATCGCTTCGGCGTCCTGGCCATCGGGCGGCAAGGCCCGGAGCCGGGCGGCGAGATCGGCGAACGCGGCCCGCTCGCGTTCGTCCGGCGCGCGGAACCGCTTCGCGGGCCGAACGAAATCCTCGTAGTAGTGGATGGCGTGGTCGGCGAGCCGATCGAGCAGGGGCTCGCTGGCCGGCGTCGCGCCGGGCAGGTGGCGGCCAATGAAGCCCCACAGGATCGCCTTGTCCGCCGCGCCCGCCGCCGACACCAGGTTCAGGAGCAGGCTGAAGGAGACCGGCGAGGCCCTGGCGGGCGGCGCCCCCCCGTGGACGCTCCATACCGGATTATCGAGGCGATTGACGGCGTTGGATCCGGAGGCGGCCGGGCGATTGTAGGCGTCCAGTTGCTGCAGATACTCATCCGTCGCCTTGGGAATGACGTCGAACGAGAGCCGCTTGGCCGACCTCGGCGACTGGAAGAGGTAGTAGACCAGACTTTCGGGCGCGGAATAGCGGCCCCACTCTTCGAGCGCGAGGCCGTTGCCCTTGGACTTGGAGATCTTCTGATTGTTCTCGTCCAGGAACAGCTCGAAATTGAAACCCTCCGGCGGGACGCCGCCCAGGATGGCGCAGATCCGCGAGGACACCTTCACCGAATCGATCAGGTCCTTGCCGGACATTTCATAGTCGACCCCGAGCGCCGCCCAGCGGCAGGCCCAGTCCGGCTTCCACTGCAGCTTGACCGCGCCGCCGGTGACCGGAACCTCGGTCAAGGCGCCGTCTTCATCCGCGAAAACGATCGTCCCGCGATCGGGATGGCGCTCGAGGGTGGGAACCTGCAGCACCCGGCCGGTCTTGGGGCTGATCGGCAGGAAGGGCGAATAGGTTGCCCGGCGTTCGGGGCCCAGGGTCGGCAGCATCACCGCCTGGATCGGGTCGAACCGCTCCAAGGCGAGGCGAAGGGTGTCATCGAAACGTCCCGACCGGTAGCACTCCGTGGATGACAGGAATTCATAGTCGAAGCCGTGGCCGTCCAGAAAGGCGCGCATCCGCGCGTTGTTGTGGGCGCCGAAGCTCTCGTGCTCGCCGAACGGGTCGCGCACCTGGGTGAGCGGCTTTCCCAGGTCCTCGGCCAACGCTTCGCGATCCGGAACGTTCTCCGGGACCTTCCGCAGACCGTCCATGTCGTCGGAGAAGGAGATCAGGCGGGTGGGGATCGCATCCTCGGTGAGCGCCCGAAAGGCGTTGCGCACCATGGTTGTGCGGGCGACCTCGTTGAAGGTGCCGATGTGCGGCAGGCCCGAGGCGCCGTAACCGGTCTGGAACACCACCGGTTTGCGGAGGGCCGGCAGCGCGACCAGCGCCTCATCGATTTTTCCCGCCGCGATCAACGTCCCGGCCAGATCGCGCTCGGTGTCGTCGATCAGCCGGACACGGAGCAAGCGCGCCATCAGGCTTCGGGCCTGTTCAAATGGCCACGACCGAGCCTCACGGGCCAGGGAAGAAAGACCTCGCAACATGGCGCGAGCGGGTAGAGGGCGCGGCTGACGGGGTCAATGGCGGGGCGAGGCGCGCGCTCACGCTCGCGCCTTGACCGTATGTCCGATATGAATGACCGGCTCCACCATGGTGACGCCGTGCCACACGTTCAGACCTTCACCGCCATCGACTTCAAGGCAAAATGCCTCGAAATCCTCGACCGCTTGGCGGCGCACGAACTGACTCGGGTGTCGATCACCAAGCGGGGCAAGGTCGTGGCGGTCCTGATCCCTCCGGATGATCCCGATTGGGCGATCCGCGAATTGCACGGATTCATGCGCGGCTCAGTCGTCACGCCGCCGGGTTTCGATCTCACCGCGCCTATCCTGGACGAGCCGTTGTCGGACGACTCTCGGCCGAACTCAGCATGAAGTGCCCCCTCAGCGCCGCGATCGGGGCGGCGCGGGTCTCCTGCCAGGCTTCCACCTGGACGTTGGCGATGCGGCGGCCGAGTTTGCGCACCTCGGCGCGGGCGTAGGTGGTCAGGGGGCGGCCCGGGCGCAGATAGTCGATGGTGATGTCGATGGTCCGCGGCTGGCGGCGAAGGGGCTCGCGCAGGAAGAGCTGGATGAGGGCGGTCATCTCCAGGAAGGCGCCCAGCACGCCGCCGTGCAGGGCCGGCAGCTGCGTGTTTCCGACCAGGTGCGGCGAGAACGGCAGGACGGCGGTCATCTCCTCGCCGCTCAGCCGCGCGGTCATGCCGAGGAACCGGGCATAGGGGATCGACGCCAGCAGTTCGGCGAGGCGCTCGTCGCGAGCGCCGCTCATATCGAGGATGCGCCGGCGAGGACGAAGGCCGCCTGGGCGGTGGCGATGGGATCGCCTGGGTCGTCCTCGAAGGCGCTGGCGCGGACGAAGCCGATCGAGCGGGTGAGCTTGTAGCATTCGGCGCGGGCGACGACATCGCGGCCGGGCACGGCGGCGCGCATGTAGTCGATGCGAAGATCGAGGGTGGCCGTGCGGCGGCCCGCGGCCGAGGCGACCGCCAGACCGCAGGCATGATCGAGCAGGCTGGTCAAAACGCCTCCGGCCAGGACTCCGGTCCGCGGATCGCCCACCAAGTCGGCGCGGTAGGGAATCTCAAGCACCGCGACGCCGGGTTCCGCCGACACCAGGCGAAGGCCCAGGGCGGCGGCCTGGGGCGTCTCCCCCACCATCCGAGCCGCGAGTCCGGCCAAGGCGCCCTGTTCATCCGACATGGGGCTCCATAGGCGAAAAACCGGCGCGCGGCCTATATGAAAGGGCGTGATCAAGCCTCGGGATCTGCTCTGCCCCAAGCCCGCCGGCCTCTATTGCCCGCCGGGGGATTTCTACATCGACCCCGTGCGGCCGGTGGCGCGGGCGGTGATCACCCACGGCCACGCCGATCACGCGCGGGCGGGCCACGGGGCGGTCATGGCCACGGCCGAAACCCTGGCGATCATGGGTGTGCGATACGGCGAGGACTACGCCGGCGCCGTCCAGGCGCTTGCTTACCGCCAGACCGTCGACATTGGCGGCGTGGAGATTTCCCTGGTTCCCGCCGGCCATGTCCTGGGCGCGGCCCAGGTGGTCGTGCGCTGGAAGGGGCTGACCCTGGTGGTCTCGGGCGACTACAAGCGCCGCCGCGACCCGACCTGCCCCCCGTTCGAGCCGACCCCGTGCGACGTCTTCGTCACCGAGGCGACCTTCGGCCTGCCGGTGTTCCGCCACCCGCCGGATACCGAGGAGATCGGCAAGCTGCTGCGCTCGGTCGCCCGGTTCCCGGAACGCGGCCATCTGGTCGGCGTCTATTCCCTGGGCAAGGCCCAGCGCGTGATTCGCCTCCTGCGCGAAGCCGGCTGGGACCGGCCGATCCCGGTGCACGGCGCCCTGGAGCGGCTCAACGCGCTCTACGCCGGCTTCGGGGTCGAGCTTGGGTCGCTCGAAGCGGCCACGAGCCAAACCAAGCAGGATTTCGCCGGCGCGATCATCCTCGCGCCTCCCTCGGCGCTGGCGACCCCGTGGGCGCGGCGATTTGGCGACTGCGTGGACGCCTTCGCCTCCGGCTGGATGCGAATCCGGGCCCGGGCGCGGCAGCGCGGCGTCGAACTGCCGCTGATCATCTCCGATCACGCCGACTGGGACGAACTCACCGGAACCATCGCCGAGATCGCGCCCGGCGAAGTGTGGATCACCCACGGCCGCGAGGAGGCCCTGGCCCGCTGGTGCGACCTC